>NZ_JBEYHA010000013.1:37003-133719 GCF_040635075.1 Nocardiopsis sp. NPDC007018 | reverse complement strand
GCGCAGCTGGAAGCCCGCGACCGCCATCACGACACCGAACACGATGGCGTACACACCGACGACCAGCATGATCGGAGCCGCTCCCCGAGGACGCGGCCGTTCGGGCGGAAGGGGCCTCACAGGCGCACGCGCCGCCGGACCTCGGGCAGGGCGTCGTCCCCGCCCTGCGGACAGTGGTACCAGCGGGCCTCGGCCTCACGGCCGTCGAAGACGACCTCGCCGATGGTGTTACCGAAGTACGGCCGCTCGTCCAGCGCCCACGAGAGCGGAGAGCGGCGCACCCCCGCCAGCCGGGTCAGGACCCGGCCCGCCAGGTGCAGCGGCCAGCTCGCGGACAGCGTCGCGGCGCGGCGCAGGTTCGGGGAGAGCTGGTTGCACAGCGCCGAGGAGACCAGCTGCGCGACCCGCGCACCCGTCTCGCCCGCCCGGGCCCGGGCCCGGGCCAGGTAGGAGAAGTGCACGTCCCCGCCGAGCAGGAGCACCGTGGCGGGCGCCGGTCCGCGACCGCCGCGGGCCACGTCCAGGACGGCGTTCGCGAGGCGGTGGAACGAGTACTGGAACGCGCCCCAGTGCTCCAGGTCCAGAGCCTGCCGAAGACGTTCGGCGGGTCCGCGCGCAGCGGAGCCCCAGGCTCCGGCGCACACCGCCTCGCTCCAGGCCTCCAGGTGGTGCACCGAGGGCGGCAGCAGCACGGGGACGGTCGAGGCCACCACCAGGTGGTCGGGGCCGCCGGTGAGGTGCTGGTCCAGCCATTCGTGTCCGTCCGGGCCCAGGATGGAGCGAGAGCCCCCGGGGAGGTCGTCCTCGCCCAGGGACCTGCCGCAGCGGGTGTCGGCCACCAGGACGCGCACGCCGCCCACGTCGTGCCGGTGGCTCCAACGGTAGGCGGAGGGCTCCTCGTGCGCCCGCCAGGCGAACGCGTCCACGGTGTCCCGGGCGTCGGTGCCGCGCTCGCGGTGGTCGCGCACCGCGGCCCACAGCGGGTCCTTGGCACGGGCGTCCGGTGAGAGGTTGCCCACGTGCTGGTACACCCAGTAGGCGCCGATACCGCTGGTCACACGGGTGCGCCACCACGGGTGTCCGTCCATCCGCGCGCGCCACGCGGCGGAGGTGTTCCAGTCGTCGCGGATGTCGTGGTCGTCGAAGACCATCAGCGTCGGGACCGTCGACAGCAGCCAGCGCACCTGGGGGTCGGACCACGCCTGGCGGTACAGCTCGGCGTACTCGTCGAAGCGCACCACCTCGTCCTCGGGCGCGCCGTCCGGGTCGCTCCCGCCCCGGGACTCCCGCAGATACGCCCGCATGGGTTCCTGGACCTCGTCGGCGTACACCTGGTCGCCGACGAGCAGCAGGACCAGGTTGTCGGATGTCGGGTCCTCGCGGGACAGCCGACGGGCCGTCGCACGGAGCATGTCGGGGCCGTAGCGCACCAGGCCCTCGGGGGTGTCACCGGTGGGCGTGTGGCAGGAACCGTACAGCAGGCGCGTCGGCGCGTCCGGCGACAGCGTGCGCAGGACACTGGGCGGCAGCGGGCTGTCGGGCTCGGGCCACACCCGGTCCTCACCGAGGAAGACCTCGTAGGGGAGGACGGAACCCGGAGCCAGGCCCTCGATTTCGCACACGGCGTAGTGGTGGCCGTGGACCGTGAAGGTACGGGCGGCCCAGACCTGAGCGCCGTCCACACGGACCCGGACGTCGCAGGGGGCGTCCGTCTCCACCCACACCGTCGCCGTGGCGGGGCCCACGTGGCGTAGCACGGGCCCCAAAAGTAACGAGACAGTCACCCTTATCCCTTCTTTCGTCCAGTTTCACACACGTCAAGCAGGAGTATGGCCTCTTCAGGACGCTTCGTTCACCCGCGGATTCCCGGGTGATGGTTGCACCGGGGGCCAGCCTGCGCGAAGGTGTCGCTATGCGGACACAGATCCTTGAGCTGCACACCGGTGGGACGGAGGGCATCACCGACATCACCGCGCGGTGCGCCGACTTCGTCGCCGGGAGCGGCGACGGCCTGCTCAACGTCTTCGTCCCGCACGCGACCGCGGGCGTGGCGATCATCGAGCTGGGCGCGGGGTCCGACGACGACCTCCTGGCCACCCTCGACGACCTCCTGCCCGCCGACGACCGGTGGCGCCACCGCCACGGCTCCCGGGGGCACGGACGCTCGCACGTGATGCCGGCCCTCGTCGCGCCGCAGACCACGGTGCCAGTACTATCCGGCAGACTCGAACTGGGAACGTGGCAGTCCATCGCCATCGTGGACCTGAACGTGGACAACCCGGACCGGCAGGTCCGGCTGTCCCTCCTGGAGTCCGGATGAGCGGATTCGACGCGGGCCGGGTTCGGCCGCGCGTTGACGGGATATGCCACTAGCGTGTGAACTAGGCCATCAGCGATGGTTACGGACCCACGTGACGGGCGACGAAGAAGCCCGGCATCGTTGTGACAACTGCTTCGTGCAGGCAAGATTGAGAAAAACCATCTGTGGAGGAGAACTTTCGTGAGCGCGACCGCGGGCCAGGCACAAAGCGAACGCGGCTTGGCTGACCGACTCGGATTCAAGCCGGGTCAGGTGGTGCAGGAATTCGGGTTCGACGACGACGTCGACGAGGGACTGCGCGCATCCATCGCCGAACTCACGGGCGAGGCGCTGGTCGACGAGGACTACGACGGTGACGTCGACGCGGCACTGCTGTGGTGGCGTTCCGACGAGGAAGGCGACCTCACCGACGCTCTGATGGACACGGTGACGACCATCGCCGACGGCGGGACCATCCTGGTCCTGACCCCGAAGGCCGGTCGTGAACTGCACGTGTCCCCGAACGACGTGGCCGAGGCCGCCACCACCTCGGGCCTGTCGCAGACCAGCGCGGTCAGCATCGGCGCCGACTGGTCGGGCACCCGCCTGGTCGTTCCCAAGCGGTGACGGACACCACCCGCACAGGGTGAGAGGTCCGGCGTCGCGCGTCCCGGCAGACACGGACGCGCGGCGCTGAGGGGCGCCCGCCGACCGGCGGGCGCCGGACCCGGCCCGCACGGGCCGGACGACACGGACACGAGCATGACCGACACCGTCACCGCGGGCGCACGGGCGCCCGAGTTCAGCCTTCGCGACCAGTACGGGCAGGACACCGTCCTGGGCTCCCTGCGGGGAGGCCCCGTGCTCGTGGTCTTCTACCCGCTGGCCTTCTCCGGAGTGTGCTCCGGGGAACTCGCGGACCTGCGCGAGCGCCACGGCGACCTCGCGGCACTGGGCGTGACGGTCCTGGCGGTCTCCGTCGACTCGACCTTCGCGCTGCGCACCTGGTCGGACGCCGAGGGGTTCCCGTTCGCGCTGCTGTCCGACTTCTGGCCGCACGGCGCCACGGCCCGGGCCTACGGGGTCTTCGACGACGAGCGGGGCGTGGCCCGCCGGGGTACCTTCCTGATCGACGCCGAGGGCGTCGTCCGCTGGTCCGTGCGCACACCCGTGGACCGTCCACGGGACGTCGACGAGTACGTGGCCCGTGCCCGGGACCTGGCGGGATAATACGGGCGCGGACACCACCGCGAAGCGGTATGATCTCTCGCGACGCATCGGGCGCGTAGCTCAGTTGGTTAGAGCAATTGCCTTACAAGCAATAGGCCAGGGGTTCGAGTCCCTTCGCGCCCACCCGACTCCGGAACGACCCGCGGTTCGCCCGCCGGGTCGTTTCGTCGTTTCGGGGTGACCGCGCCCCCGGGACGCCGGGGATGCTCCCAGCAGCCCGGCAGGCGCGATCGGGGGCTGGTGAGGCCCCCGGTTCGCACGGAAGGGCCGCACGCCGTCTCCAAGCCATCAGAGGACCGGAGAGGCGTGGTCGTCTCCGGCCCGCCCACCCCGAGCGGCGCAGTTCCCGGTGGTCCTGCTTCGCGTAGTCGACGGCCATTTCGACCATGCCATCGAGGGGCTCGGTGCGCACCTCGGGGTCGGTGCCGCGCATGTAGGAGACGATCTTGTCGAAACGCTCGGTCTCGTCGGGGGTGGGAACCCTCTCGGGTTCACGGACGATCGCCTCGCGGGCCCCCAGGGGGTCGCTCTTGGCACCGTCCGGACCACGGTGGTTCTCGTAGAGGACTCCACCGTCACGGCTGACCACGTCGATGTGGGCCACCCTGCCCGTGGATTCGAGTTCGTCGGCGATGCGGGGGCCTTCGGCATAGGACGAATCGTGTGCTGCGGCTTCGACCCATCGACCGTATCCCCGCGATGGGTCGTCGCGTCGCCGCTGGTAGCGGTGGGCGCCGCCCAGCAAGCTGTTCGACTCATGGGTGGTTGCGATCATTCATCTCGCGGAGCCGTTCGATGAGGCCGGGATATTTCGCCGCAATCGGCCGCGCCACGTCCACATCCATCCACGTCTTGGATCTCAGTAGATCGGCATGCCTGTTGCCTTCCTTCTGGAGTTTCTCCTTCCTCTCGGAGTCAACTTCCTTGAAAGCCAGGTTCGAGTACACATACATCGCCGTCTCGATGTAGTCTTTCGCGTCCTCTTTCATCTGCAGGTAGTCCATCAGTTCCATTCCCTCGGGTGGGTGAGGGAGAGACTTGTTGGTGGGTTCGTTTTGGTTGTCCTTATTGTTGTTCACGGTGCCTTCTTGTTGGGTATTGGTGACGTGTCCATATTGCCAGTTTCTGGTTCGACCTTGGCTGGGCTCCGTGGTCCCGTTTTCTCATTGGGTCGGGCTTGGAGGGCTCATGATTGGGGCGGGGTGGCCGACCGGGAATCGTCGTGATCGACGTGGGGCTATCTCATGGTCCGTTCATATCGTTCGACTTCTGCTCTCCCGGGTCCATGGTGCCTCGCGCCCGTCGCGCGGGACCGTTCGCGTTCGGGGAGGGCTGCTCTTTTCGGGCCATGTGCGAGAGCTTCGCCGCCGTGGCCGACCTTTCCGAACCGGGCGCCTGCCGTAGTTGTTCTTCCAGTGCCGCGCCGAGCGTCTTGCGGGGTTCCGCCCCTCTCTTCCCTCTGCGACGCAGGTCCAGGTGGTCCATCTCCGCCAAGTAGACGCCCCTTGTGACCACGGCCTCGAGGGGTAGGGGGCGCACCTCGGGGTCGGTGCTGCGCATGTAGGCGACAGCGGAGTCGAAGTCCTTGATCTCCTTCGGGGTGGGGGCTCTGATGCGCTCCTGGACGATCGCCTTCGCTGCCCCGAGAGGCTCCGACATCGTCCCGTCCGCGCCACGGTGGTTCTCGTAGAGCACCTCGGCGTCGCGGTTGACCACGTAGATGTGGTCCACCCGGCCCGTGGATTCGAGTGCGTGGGCCAGGGGCGGGCTCTCCGCGTAGACCACATCGTGCAGAGTGGGCTCCACCCACCGCCCGTATCCCTTCAGAGCGTCATCACGGTCCTTCTGATAACGGTGGGCGATGCCGAGCACACTGTTCGACTCGTGGGTCGCGGTGAACACGACCGTTGTCCCGTACCCTCGGGCACTGAACGGGCGGAGCCAGGATGTGACACCCTCCGGTCGGGCGAAGGGGAAGCTCGCGACCACGTCGTACTTCGGTCCGCCCGTAGCGCCGCAGAGGTGGCCGAGCAGCTCTCCATGGAGAGAACCGGGCAGCTCGCGCTCCACGGCAGTCTGGCCCTGGAGGCCGTACTCGCGCATGATCTCCGTGTAGCGCGGATGGATCTCGGCGTTGTCGTCCGAGTCGTACGAGGCCGCCGAAGGCCCGAGGGCGCACACCACATTTCTCTGGACCGTCGACTTCCCCGCGCCCGGTTGGCCCGTGACGAGGACGAGCTGTGGTCGCTCGCCCGCCCGGCGGTTGGGTGCGTCTGCGGGAACCAGGTTCTCGATCCGGGTTCTCTTGCGCGCATGGAAGATCTCGGCTTCCCGGCGCTTCCTGCCGAACATCAGACGTTGCTCTCACTGAGTCGCGTACGAAGTGCCTGGATGAGCTCCGGGTATCTCGCCACAACGGTCTTGGCCGTGCTCGTTTCCATCCAGTCCATGGATTTCAGGAGTCCGGAGTGCCGCTTGCTCTCGACGTCGTATTCCCTCTTCTTCTCCGGGTCCTTTTCGGTGAGGGCGAGATCGGAGTACAGGTATCCGACCATCCTGATGTAGGATTCGGCTTTCTCCGTCAGGTGGAGGTATTCCATGAGTTCCATCCCCACTGGCGGGGAAGGGCGGGTGCGTCTGGGGGAGGGGTCGCTCGTGCGTCCCTCTCCTGTGTTGTTCACGGGGGGCAGGCTCCTCGCCGGTCGAAAGACGTGTTGATAATATCAACTGTCTTTCCTCCTGATGGGGGTGCTCTGACGTCGATGGTGGTTCGGTGAATCCGGGACGATCGCGAAATGTGAGCCGTCGTCTCACTCTTCACCTTTCCGGCGCGGAACTCCTCTCCGGGAGAGCGGGGACCCGCCGACGCGCGCGGGGCCGGTCGTGGCGGGTTGGCGCCGTGCCCGCCGGGGACACGTCCCGGCCGGACCGGTGAGCCCCGGGGGCGACACGAAAGAAGAGGGGCGGCGGTAGACGTCTGGGGGGTGCAGTCGCCGGGCTGGGGCCCTGGCGTGGCTCTTCACCCACGCGGACGGGGGCGGAGGGGGCCTTCGGCGCGACCCGCTCCGCCCCGGCGCCCCTGCTAGAGCCCCCAGCGCCGCCTCAGGGCCGCCGTCCGCTCGCGGCACTCCACAGCCGTCCACACCAGCGCGGTGACCCCCGCGACGAGGGGGTCGGCGGTGATGCCGGGCAGGTGGGCGCGGACGAGGGCGTCGAGTTCCGCGACGCACTGCGGCCGGTCGGGTGTCCTCGAGTCCCTCGGCTCGCCTGCGTCGGTGGCCGCGACGATCCGTCTTCCCAGGTCCTGCGGTACGGACGCCAGCAGCCGTGCGGCCAGGTCGGTGTCCACGGCGCGGAGCACAGCCGACCCCTTCTCGTCCCGCACGCTCATGCTCCGCCACCAGCCCGGGGGCGGTACCAGCCCCGTCCCGGCCGCGTAGCGGTGACAGTACGCCCCGACGCCCATGCTGCCGCCGGAGGCGCTGCGACCGATCCGGAAGGCGGCCAGCACCCGGCCTCGGTCGTCCACCACCTCCTGGTGGACCGGGCCCGCCCGACGGACCGTGACCTCTTCGGTGCCGGGGAAGCGGAAGCGTTCCTCGGTGGCCTCGCCCGGGCCCTCGGCTCGCTCGTGCTCGCACCTCTCGTACGCCGTGTCCCCGGCGAGCAGGGCCGACAGGCACACCGAACACCACCGGCGTTCCAGATAGGTCGACGAGTAGGTCGCCAGGACCGGGCCGAGGCGATCGGTCCGGACCTGCCTCATGGTGTACCCGGCGCCGAAGGCGTCGCCCTTGTTGACCAGGTACAGGTCGGGCCCGCCCTCCTCCAGGCGGCACGAGTGCGCGGGTTCGGGCAGCTCCTCCAGCGCGGGCAGGTACAGTTCGTCGGCCACCCCGCCCCGCAGAGTGGTGGCCAGGGACTCCGCCGGGCGGACACCGGCCAGGATCGGCGCGGCCCGCTCCACGACCCGGTCCGGGGGGTCCACTTCCAGGAACCGCTCGGCGGCGTGGACGGCCGCGTACACCGTGGGGAGCCCGGGAGTGCCGGGTTCGGACATCCCGCTCCCGTGGTCCTTGAGGATGTCGTCGACCACGTCCGACACGCCGGGAGTCCGCACGACCGCCCCCGCGTACCGCGCGTACCGATCCCGGAACTGGAGTTCGTGGGGGCGCGCGTCCTCGGGGATGAGGGAGCCCTTCGAACGCCCGAAACCAGCGGTGTGGGCGAACCGGGCGGTCCCCTCCACCGCACACCTCAAGTGCTGACGCCACTCCGGGTCGGCCGCGAGCGCGTCGAGCCCCAGGGGCCCGGTGCCCAGAGGGAGCCAGCTGTGCAGGAACACCGGGTTCAGTCCCAGCTGCTCGTGTGTCTCGGAGAAGCCGTGGCCGCTGAGCGGAAGCCCACAGGACACGACGAAGTCCAGGCTGCGCAGAGGTTGGACCTCGTGCCAGCTGACCGGAGACAGCAGCGGTGCGGCGTCCGCTGTCAGGCCCGCCGCCCGCAGCGCCTCCCCGGCCCGCCGGAGGGGTTCCCGGACCCCCGCGTCCGGTTCCGCCATCCCCGCGTACGTGCCCAGGAACGCGTTCGCCCAGGCCCGCACCTCGCCCCCGGTGATCCCCGACCTGTCCCCGAAGGGCTCGGTCACCCCCGTCTCCCGCAGGACGCGGGCCCACAGCGCGGCGGCGGTCGCCTTCGCCCGGGCCGAACCCCCGGAGGGCGCCGGGACCTGGAGGGTGAGGTCCCTGCCCACCCGGGGGTCCTCGGCCACCATCGTGCGCAGCAGCGGCAGCAGCGCCGTCCAGGTCCTGGCCGGTGCCAACGCCAGGGAGCCGTTGGCGAGCAGGGCACGGACCGCGCGCCGGTCGGCCTCGGGATCGTCGCTTCCGGTGCTTCCCGGGACGATGCCCGCCGCCTGGGCCAGGGCCGTCCACCCCGTGGCCAGCTCCTTGGAGGCCCGGTCGTGGTTCTCGCACCACGCGATCACCAGCTCTCGGTGGCGGCGGTAGGCCTGAGCCGGGTCCAGCCGCTCGCCCAGGGCCTTGGCGTGGGAGGCCAGCGTCCGGGGGAGTGCCCCGGGGACGGGGAACCGGGCGTAGGCGAGGACGACCGCGTCCTCGTCCACGTCGCCGAGCTCCCGCTCTACCGTCCTGGCCTGGTCGTGGAACCCGGTCGCGTAGACGGCGTTCCCGGCCTCGGCGAGGAGCCGGGCGCACTCGTCGAGGAAGAGGGGGCGCAGAGCGGGAGCGGTGGCCGCCAGTTCGTCGGAGGCCGCGGTGAGGGCCTTGCGGGCTCGACCAGGCTTGGAGTCGGCGATCTCCGTCTGGGCGCGCAGCAGTGGCAGGAGCGCGACCGCCCGGTCGACGAGTTCGGGGTGGCGGGCGGCCACGGCCGCGAGGAACTCCGGTGCGCGGCTCCGTGCGGCGCCGACCTTGGTCTCGAACCGTCGGACCAGCCCCATGGTGCCTCCGGCGGCGAGTCTTCCCGACACCGAGTGCTCGGGGACGAGCGCGACGACCTGGTGGTCCAGCGCCGGGTGCGACTGTCCGAGCGCCACCAGACGATCCTCCCCGCGCAGAGCGGGGGCGGGTGCCACCCCCTCGGCACGGAGCAGCTCGGCCCGGTCACCCAGCACGGTGCCGGACGCCACGGGGACGCGGTCGCGGGTGCGGTGCGGATGGCCCGCGACCTGCCGGGGCGCCCCATCGGGGTGGTTCTCCCGGGCGGTCGAACTCTCCCGGTACAGCTCCATGAGGAGGTTCACCCCCTCGGACCAGGCGACGTCGTCCACGGGCCCCGCCGCGACGTGCCAGGCGAGGTCGTACACGCCCACCAGGGCCTCCGGGCCCTGCCAGCGCAGGTCGAGGGTCACCGGGATCGGGCCGTCGCGGTGATCGGCCCCGTACAGCCGGAAGTGCGCCCTCTCGTCGCGGACGCGTCCCCGGAGCCGGTTGACGCGTCTTTCGAAGGTCGCGCCGTAGTCGTAGGAGAACGAGGTGCTCAGACCGACATCGCGTGCGTCGGGGGACAGGTCGTCCGGGCGCCGCCACACGGCGCGGCCGAGCTGGAGGGAGGCGTCCGCCGAGCCGTCCCGGTCGGCCAGCGCACGCCACCCGGTGAGGTCGGTACCGAGCCGTACCGGGTGCGGCAGGGAGACGGTCACCGCCGAGGAGCGGAAGGGGACGCCGTCCAGATCCAGGAGTTCGATCGAGCCCGCGTCCCCGGCGTCACGGAGCAGGCCGGGGGCTCCGCGGCCGGAACCGTCCTCGTCGGGGACGACCACCACGTCGCGCAGTGCCCGACGCCAGACCGGGTCGGGCCAGACGGCGGCCAGGAGGGCCGTGGGCACCGGCAGCGAGCGCAGCACCCACGTCCGGACCAGGTCGCGGACCTCCTCCTCGTGGCCCACCAGGTGCGTGCGCAGGTCACGCAGGGCCACGACGCCGGGGTCCGCGCGCAGGGAGGCGGGCACACGGGCCAGCTCCCGCCCCTTGGGGTTGCGGCAGACCACCGTGGAACCGGAGCCCTCACCCCGTACGCACGCCGTGTATCCGTCGCCAACGGTGATCCAGCCCATGCCGCTCCCTGCGTTCGTGGTGTCCGCGTGCCCGTGGCCGGTGTGCGCGGTCGTGCGCCCCCAGGTGCTCGTGTGCCCGGCGTGGCGCCCGCGCGAGCAGACGGGTCGCATGTTGGCAGAACGGTGTGACACATCGTGATCCGGGCCGCCTCGGCCGGTTCGGGGTCGTTCTGCGTTGCTCCTGCGGGGCGGGGCGGCACCCCCTAGAGTCGGTTCCGTCGGCCCGCGACGGCGCTCCCGTAAGGGATCGCAGCCTTCCGGCCCGGCGCACCCCCCAATGGAAGACGGACCCAGGGACACGCATGGTGGCATGGGAGACGGCCGCGCTGAAGGCGGCGGGAACGGTCGGCAGCAGGGCCGGGAGGGCCTGGCTGGCCCAGAGGTCGGCGGCCGCGGACCGGGACAAGGACCTCACGGAGCTCATGCGGATCACCTTCCGCGACGTGCTCGCGCGGCGGAAGGTCGAACACCAGTTGGACGGGATCACCCTCGCCGTGATGGAACGTCTCCAACCCCTCTGCGAACAGGAGTTCCGGGGGTTGGACGACGCCGACCGGGCCGCCGTCCTGGCCGAGCTCTCCGACACGCTGGAACGCGCCGACCTGACCGACCAGGCGGTGCTCGGCGCCGACGCCGACCCGGCCGAGCTGGTCCGCCGCATCCGCTCCCGGATACCGCGTGGACACCTGGTGCGGGAGTTGGGCGAGGCCGGTGCGCGGATGTTCGACGTGCTCCTGGAGGAGTGCTGCGACGACCTGCTCCAGATCGTCGTGACCCTGCCGCAGTTCACCCCGCGCGCCACCGCCGAGACGCTGTCGCGGCTGACCGGCCTCTCCGAGCAGGTCGCCGCCGCCCTGGCCCGGATACCCCGGCGCACCCTGGACGCCCCCGAGGGCGAGGACGACGACGCGGAGTTCGACCGCCGCTACACCCGGCACGTCAGCCAGGTGCTCGACACCGTGGAGCTGTTCGGTGTCCAGGTCAAGCGGTACCGCCCCCGCACCTCCCTGAGCGTGGCCTACATCAGCCTGTCGGTGTCCGCCCGGGCACGGCGCCGGGGCCATGACGGGGACGGCCGGGGGCACCTGTCGCTGTCCGGAGAGGACGCCGGTGCCGAGGAGCCCGGGACCGCCACCATGCGGGTGGAGAGCGCGCTGGGCGACGCCCGGCGCACACTGGTCCGGGGTGAGGCGGGTTCCGGTAAGAGCACCCTGCTGCGCTGGTTGGCGATCACCGCCGTCCGCGAGGGGTTCGACGGCGAGCTGGCGGAGTGGAACGGGTGCACGCCCTTCCTCGTCAAGCTGCGCAGCCACGCGCGGGGGGACCTGCCCGGGCCGGAGCGGTTCCTGGAGGGCACCGCCGACCCCCTGGCGGGCCTCATGCCCCGGGGGTGGGTGCACCGGCGGCTGCTGTCGGGGCGGGCGCTGCTGCTGGTGGACGGGGTCGACGAACTCTCCACCGCGCAGCGCAGGAAGGTGCCGAACTGGTTGCGCGACCTGCTGGCCGCCTATCCCGGGGTGCGGGTGGTCGTCACCAGCCGCCCGGCCGCGGCCAGCGCCCGCTGGTTGGCGGCGGAGGGGTTCACGACCGCGCACCTGGAACCCATGGGCCCCTCCGACCTGCGCGAACTCGTCCGCCAGTGGCACCGGGCCATGGCGGAGGTGCCCCAGCTGCCGTGCGCGGTGGAGGACCTGCCCGGCTACGAGTCGTCGCTCCTCGCGAGGTTGGAGGGGGCGCCCCACCTGCGTTCCCTGGCCGCGACCCCGCTGCTGGCGGCGATGTTGTGCGCGCTGAACCTGGACCACCGGACACGGCTGCCCCGGGACCGGATGGGACTGTACGCGGCCACCCTGGAGATGCTGCTCGACCGCCGTGACGACGAGCGCGACATCCCGTCCTTCCGCGACGTCGAACTGGACTACGGGCAGAAGCTGCGGCTGCTCCAGGACCTGGCGTGGCGGTTGTCGCTGTCGCAGCGCTCCGAGCTGCCCACGGCCGTGGTGCTCCGGCAGGTGGAGGAGCGCCTGTCCACCATGCCGGGGGTGCGGGGCGAGCCGCGGGCGGTCACGGAGTTCCTGCTGCAACGCACCGGGACGCTCCGGGAACCGGTGGAGGGCCGGGTGGACTTCGTGCACCGGACCGTGCAGGAGTACCTGACCGCCAAGCAGGCGGTCTACGACCACGACGTCGAGCTGTTGGTGCGCAAGGCCCACCTGCCGAGCTGGCGGGAGACGGTCGTCATGGCCGCCGGGCACGCCAACCGGCCGCAGTTGGAGGAGCTGCTCGGCGGGGTGTTGGCGAGGATCGACGCGGAACCGCAGCACGCGCGCACACTCAAGCTGCTGGTGGCGGCGTGCCTGGAGACCGCCCCCACGGTGCCGGTGGCGCTGCGGGAGGCGATCGACGGGTGCGTGGACGACCTGCTCCCGCCCCGGGACCTGGCGACGGCCCGGTCGTTGTCCACGGCGGGGGAGCGGGTGCTCGACCGGTTGCCGGAGAGCCTGGCGGGGCTGACGGACGCCCAGGCGAAGGCGACGGTGCACGCGGTGGCGCTGGTCAACGGCGACCGGGCGTTGGAGGTCCTGGCGCGGGAGGGGTACCGGAAGGACGGGCGTGAGGTGGTCCAGCGTGCGTTGCAGGAGGTGTGGGGCTACTTCGAACCGGACGCGTACGCCCGCAGGGTGCTGGCCGACGCGCCTCTGGCCGGTGTGGGCGAGGTGGAGTGCTGGAGCAGAGACCAGATCAGGGCGGCGCGACATCTGCGTCAGTTGAGGAGGTTCCACAGTTGGGCAACTGACCTGGGTGACCTTGCCCTGCTCGAAGGACTGCCGAGGATGGAGAGGTTGGAACTGGGGGCGGACGTCGTCACCGACATTCGCCGACTCCCCGGCCTCGGCTCCGGCATCCGGTCCCTGCAACTGTCCCTCTCACCCCAAGCGGACGCCGAACCACTGACCGAACTGCCGGAGTTGCGCGAACTCAGCTTGATGATGAACGGGCGTCCCGACCTGGGCTTCGTCGCTCGACTTCCTCGGCTCCGATGGCTGAACCTGCTGTCCCTCGACCGTGTGCGGGACTACTCCCCGTTGTTGAGTCAGCCCGAACTCGACGGCCTCTGGATTCTCGGTTGCGAGCACCTCGGCGATGTGGAACTTCTGCCTCTGCACCGTGGGTTGCGCAGTCTGTCCGTGGCCGAGTCCAACCTTGACTGCCGTCTGTCCGAACTGTTCTCCAGGGTTCCCCGTCTCAGGACACTGAGCCTCAACGGTTGTGACTGGGCTCAGGACCTCCAGTCTTTTTCTGACGTCCGTCTCGACAGACTCCACTTCGGTTGGACGGACGTGGTGGACGATCTGGACTTCCTGTCGGAGCAGTCGGAGCTGGTACAGCTCAGCCTGCCGTACTCACCGGTGCGAGACCTGAACGCGGCGGTGAACCTCGACAGGCTCGAATTCCTCAACCTCAACGGATGCGCAAAGCTGTCGGAGCTGACACCTTTGGCCGCACTGCCCTCGCTGCGGGAGCTCTCTCTACTGGACGTGGGATTCGAGATCGACCTCGAACCCCTGGCATCACTGAACAACCTCGTTGTCCACATCCGGCCCGGTCACAGTGTCAGCCACCGGGAGGCGTTCTCGGGGAGAATCCGAGAAGTCCACTGAGGATGATCCTGTGCGGTGACCGGTGACCGGTGACCGGTGACCGGTGACCGGTGATCCAGTGACCGGTCACCGCTGGTCGCACACGAGCCCGGGCACGGCCGACCCTGCGTTCGTCTCACCCCCTACGGCCCTCCCACCCCTCCCGCACCCACCCCTCCCAACCACCCCCACACCCCCCTCCTGCGGAGATTCGGTCACCACTCGCCCGCACCCTCCGACAGCACGTCAGAACCGTCCGGTTGTGGCAAACCTCGCGTCTGAGCACCCCCAGCGGGCCCTGGGCGCACACTTTTTGTGGAGATCCCACAAAGCCTCGGCTCCGGCGTGAGCAATTCGGGACATTGGTGTCCCCCAAGGTGATCCACCAAGCTAGAGGGCAGGTGCAGGCGGCGCTCCGAGATCCGGACGTCGCCTTCTGCGTTGCAGTACTTGGGAGGGGCATTCGGTGTTCAGTCGTGTCGCCATCGTCAACCGTGGAGAGGCCGCGATGCGGCTCATCCACGCCGTCCGGGACCTCTCGGCGGAAACCGGGGCCCGGATCGAGACGGTCGCCCTCTACACCGACGCCGACCGCAACTCGACCTTCGTCCGCGAAGCCGACGTCGCCTACGACCTGGGACCGGCCTCGGCCCGCCCCTACCTCGACCTCGCCGTCCTCGAACGCGCCCTGCTGGAGACCCGGGCCGACGCCGCCTGGGTCGGCTGGGGCTTCGTCGCCGAGGACCCCGCCTTCGCCGAACTGTGCGAACGGATCGGCGTCACCTTCGTCGGCCCCAGCCCCGGGGCGATGCGCAAGCTCGGTGACAAGATCGGCTCGAAGCTGATCGCCGAGGAGGTCGGTGTCCCCGTCGCCCCCTGGAGCCGGGGCGAGGTCGCCACCCTGGAGGAGGCCCTGCGCGCGGGCGACGAGATCGGCTACCCGCTGATGCTCAAGGCCACGGCGGGCGGCGGCGGTCGCGGCATCCGCATGGTCGCCTCCGCCGAGGACCTCACCGACGCCTACGAGCGCACCAGCCAGGAGGCGCTGCGCGCCTTCGGCTCCGGCGTGGTCTTCCTGGAGCGCCTGGTCACTGGCGCCCGCCACGTCGAGGTGCAGGTCATCTCGGACGGCCAGGGCACCGCCTGGGCGCTGGGCGTGCGCGACTGCTCCGTGCAGCGCCGCAACCAGAAGATCATCGAGGAGTCCGCCTCTCCGGTCCTGGAACCCGAGCAGGCCGCCGAGCTCAAGGCCTCCGCCGAACGCCTCGCCGTGGCCGTCGGCTACCGGGGCGCCTGCACCGTCGAGTTCCTGTACCACCCCGGTGAGCGGCTCTTCGCGTTCCTGGAGGTCAACACGCGCCTCCAGGTCGAGCACCCCATCACCGAGATCACCACCGGCACCGACCTGGTCCGGATGCAGCTCTACGTGGCCTCCGGCGGCAAGCTGGAGGGCACGCAGCCCGAGGAGGTCGGGCACGCCGTCGAGGCTCGGCTCAACGCGGAGGACCCCGACCGCGACTTCGCGCCCTCCCCGGGGCGCATCTCCCGCCTGGACATGCCCTCCGGCCCGGGCATCCGCGTCGACACCGGCGTCCGCGAGGGCGACAGCATCCCCGCCGACTTCGACTCGATGATCGCGAAGATCATCGCCTACGGCCGCGACCGCGACCAGGCCCTGGGCCGCCTGCGCCGCGCCATGGCCGAGACCACCGTCATCATCGAGGGCGGCGCGACCAACAAGAGTTTCGTCCTCGACCTGCTCGACCAGCCCGAGGTGATCGACGGCAGCGCCGACACCGGCTGGATCGACCGCGTGCGCGCCGAGGGTCGCCTGGTCGCCCACCGGCACTCGGCCGTCGCCCTTGCCGCCGCCGCCATCGAGGCCTACCGCGACGAGGAGGAGGCCAGCCGCCAGCAGCTGCTCTCCACCGCGCACGGCGGCCGCCCCCAGGTGCAGCACGACACCGGCCGCCCCCTGGACCTCAAGCTCCGTGGGATCGGCTACCAGGTGAGCGTGGCCCGGATCGGGCACAACCGCTTCCGTGTCGGCGTGTCCGGCGGCGGCGACGTCCACCCCGCCGACGTCGAGGTGGAGCGCTTCGACGCCAACAGCGGCCACATCACCGTCAACGGACGCCGGTTCCGGCTCGTGTCAGCCACGCACGGCCCGGTCCACCTGGTCGAGATCGACGGTGTCACCCACCGGGTGAGCCGCGACGAGGGCGGCGTGGTCCGCTCGCCCGCCCCCGCGCTGGTGGTCGCCACCCCGCTCGCCGTCGGCGACGAGGTCGAGTCGGGCGCCCCCATCCTCGTCCTCGAGAGCATGAAGATGGAGACGGTGCTGCGCGCGCCGTTCCGCGCCCGGGTGCGCGAGTGCCCGGTGGCGGTGGGCGGCCAGGTCGAGACCGGTGCCCCGCTGATGCGCCTGGAACCGCTCGGCGACGATGCCGCCGAGGACACCGGCGACCAGGCGGAGAGCGTCGAGATCGACCTGCCCGAGCCCGTTCCGGCCGCCTCCGCCGCCGAACGCGCCCAGCGGGGCCTGAGCGACCTGCGCGGTCTGCTGCTGGGCTTCGACTTCTCCCCGGAGGAGCGCACCCGTGTGCTCGCCGACTACCTCACCGCCCGCGACGGACTCGACTCCGTGCTCGTCGAGGGCGAGCTCGACCTCCTCACCGTGTTCGCGGACCTGTCCGAGCTGAGCCGCAACAAACCCGGCGGTGCCGTCGACGCCGAACAGGACCACCGGGTGCACAGCCCCCGCGAGTACTTCCACAGCTACCTCCAGAGCCTGGACGTCGAGCGCGCCGGGGTCATCGAGGGCTACCAGACCAGGCTCACCCGGGTCCTGGCCCACTACGGGGTCACCGACCTGGACCGCACTCCGGAGCTGGAGGACGCGGTCTTCCGGATCTTCCTGGCCCAGCAGCGCATGGGCGGCTACGTCGCGATCGTGTCGGACCTGCTGCGCCGCTGGCTGGCCGACGCCCCGCCCCAGGAGCCGCTCGCCGAGCGCGCCGGGCTCTCCCTGGAGCACCTGATCGAGGCCACCCAGGTCCGCTTCCCGGCCGTGTCCGACCTGGCCCGGGGCGTGGTGTTCCGCTGGTTCACCCAGCCCCTGCTGCGCCGCAACCGCGCCAAGGTGTACGCGGCCGTCCGCGACGAGCTGCGCCACCTGGACCGCGAGCCCCACTCCCCGGACCGCGCCGAACGCATCCAGACCATGGTCGCCAGCTCCGAGCCGCTGGTGCGCCTGATCGGCCAGCGGATCGGCCGCCCCGGCAAGGACCACGCCGCCCTGCTGGAGGTGCTGACCCGCCGCTACTACGGCAACCGGGGCCTGTCCGAGGTCACCGCGAGCCACAGCGGCGGCTGCCAGCTGGTCACCACCGAGCACACCAACGCCCAGGGCGTGACCCGGGTGGTCGCCACCGCCGTGGACCTCGCCGACCTGCCCGACGCCCTCGGCGCCGTCGCCCGGCTCGCCGCCGACGCCCCTGATCACGGCCTGGTCGCCGACCTGTACGTGACCTGGGAGGACCAGCCCGACGCCGACGCCATGGCGGTGCGCCTGGGCCAGATCCTGGCCGAGCACACCCTGCCCAAGGGCGTGCGGCGCGTCACCGCCACCGTCGCGGGGACCAGCGGCGCGGTCATGCACCACCACTTCACCTTCCGCCCCGAGGACGGGGACCTCGTCGAGGACCGTCTGATCCGCGGCCTGCACCCGCAGATCGCGCAGCGGCTCCAGCTCCAGCGGCTGCGGGAGTTCGACCTCACCCGCCTGCCGTCCGCCGACGAGGAGGTCTACCTCTTCAAGGCCGTGGCGCGCAGCAACCCGTCCGACGAACGGCTGATCGCCCTCGGGCAGGTCCGCGACCTGACGGCGCTGCGCGACGCGGACGGGCGCCTGGTGGCGCTGCCCGCCGTCGAGGGCACGCTCGCCGCCTGCCTGGACGCCATCCGCAACATCCAGGCGC
This sequence comes from Nocardiopsis sp. NPDC007018, assembly GCF_040635075.1. Lineage (NCBI taxonomy): Bacteria > Bacillati > Actinomycetota > Actinomycetes > Streptosporangiales > Nocardiopsidaceae > Nocardiopsis > Nocardiopsis sp. NPDC007018. The sequence continues at coordinate 115,992 of NZ_JBEYHA010000013.1, read as the reverse complement.
AGCGCCCGCACAACAAGCGCTTCGACACCAACCGCATCCTCATGTACGTGTGGCCGCCCACCGAGCTCGGTATCGACGAACTCAACTCGCTGGTCGAGCGCATCCTGCCGACCACCGACGGCGCCGGGCTTGAGGAGGTCCAGTTCGTGGCCCGCCAGCGCACCGAGGCGGGCGAGCTCACCGAACTGGCCGTGCGGGTCGCCCTCGAACCGGGCAGCGACGCCCGGGTGCACGTCGGCGAGCCGTCCACCGAGCCGGTGCTGCCCCTGGACGACTACCGCCAGAAGGTCCTGCGCGCGGCCCGGCGCGGCACCGTCTACCCCTACGAGCTGACCGACATGCTCACCGGGGCGGAGGGGACGTTCGTCGAGCACGACCTCGACGAGAACGGCGTGCTCGCGCCCGTCGACCGGCCCCGGGGGCACAACTCGGCGGCGATCGTGGCCGGTGTGGTCACCACGCCCACCGAACGCCACCCCGAGGGCGTCACCCGCGTGGTGCTGCTCGGCGACCCGACCAAGGCGCTCGGCGCGCTGTCCGAGCCGGAGTGCTCGCGCGTCATCGCCGCGATCGACCTCGCCGAGAGCATGCGGGTACCGCTGGAGTGGTTCGCGCTCTCCGCCGGTGCGCGGATCTCGATGACCTCCGGCACCGAGAACATGGACTGGGTCGCGGCCGCCCTCAAGCGGATCGTGGAGTTCACCCAGGACGGCGGCGAGATCAACATCGTGGTCGCGGGGATCACCGTCGGCGCGCAGCCGTACTGGAACGCCGAGGCGACCATGCTCATGCACACCAAGGGCATCCTGGTGATGACGCCGGACTCGGCGATGGTGCTCACCGGCAAGCAGTCGCTGGACTTCTCCGGCGGTGTCTCCGCCGAGGACAACTTCGGTATCGGCGGCTACGACCGGGTGATGGGCCCGAACGGCCAGGCGCAGTACTGGGCGCCGAACCTGCCCGCCGCCCGCGACGTTCTGATGGCGCACTACGACCACACCTACGTGCTGCCCGGTGAGGAGGGCCCGCGCCGCGCGGCCACGACCGACCCGGACGACCGGGACGTCTCCGGCTTCCCGCACGCGGTGGAGGGCAGCGACTTCACGACGGTGGGGGAGATCTTCTCCGCCGAGCACAACCCGGACCGCAAGAAGCCGTTCGACATCCGCACGGTGATGCGTGCCCTCGCCGACCAGGACCACCCGGTGCTGGAGCGCTGGGCGGGGATGGCCGACGCCGACACCTCGGCCGTGCAGGACGCGCACATCGGCGGGTGGCCGGTCTGCCTCGTGGGTATCGAGTCGCGCTCGGTGGCGCGGCGCGGGTTCCCGCCCACCGACGGGCCGGACACCTACACGGCGGGAACGCTGTTCCCGAGGTCGTCCAAGAAGACCGCGCGGGCCATCAACGCCGCCTCGGGCAACCGCCCACTGGTGGTGCTGGCCAACCTGTCCGGGTTCGACGGGTCGCCGGAGTCCATGCGCAAGCTCCAGCTGGAGTACGGCGCGGAGATCGGCCGGGCCATCGTCAACTTCGACGGGCCGATCGTGTTCTGCGTGATCTCCCGGTACCACGGGGGAGCGTTCGTGGTGTTCTCCAAGGCGCTGAACCCGAACATGACGGTGCTGGCCCTGGAGGGTTCGTTCGCGTCGGTGCTGGGCGGCGCGCCCGCCGCCGCGGTGGTGTTCTCCGGTGAGGTGAACAAGCGCACCGCGACCGACCCGAGGGTGACCGAGCTCCAGACCCGGGTGTCCGAGGCGGGGGCGGCCGAGCGGGCCGAGCTGAACGCGGAACTGTCGGAGGTGCAGGCCTCGGTGCGGGCGGAGAAGCTGAGCGAGGTCGCCACCGAGTTCGACGGTGTGCACAGTATTCAGCGTGCTGTCGAGGTGGGGTCGGTGGACGCGATCATCAGCGCTGCCGAGCTGCGGCCGAGCATCATCGAGGCCATCGCGAAGGGCATGAAGCGCTAGGACGGTTTGACGTGAGGACGGCCAGCTCCGCGAGGGGCTGGCCGTTCGCGTGTCCGGGGGGTGGGGGAGTTCCGGCTGGTTGGGCGAGTGGCGACCTTCTGATGAGTCCGGACCGGTACGCCCCCGAGGCCGGGAACCCCGAGCATCGAGGGGGCGCCGGTGCGCGAGATCGCGGTGAAGTACCGAGTGGGGTTGGGGAAGTGTGGGTTCAGGAGGGCCTGGTGTTGGCGGCCGTAGGGTGGGGTTCGGGCGAGTCAGAGCTGAGGTCTAACGTGGGGGGCCTGCGGCGGCTTGGGGTCTGGTCTGGTGGAGGATGTGTTCGATCAGGTGGTTCGGCGCGGGTAGTGAATTCGAAGGTCAAGCGGAGATAACGGTCCGCGTTGTCGCAGGTCGTTAAGTGTGAGCCCCACGCACGTGGGGATGGACCGGCGGCGACTTCCCGGGCGGTCTCCTCGATGACGTGAGCCCCACGCACGTGGGGATGGACCGACCACGACCACTGACGTGGTGGCGACCCTCCAGTGAGCCCCACGCACGTGGGGATGGACCGCCGCGGGGCCGCTGCCGACGCTGCGGCTGGGGGTGAGCCCCACGCACGTGGGGATGGACCGTTCGACGGCACGGACCCGCTGATCATGAGCCCGTGAGCCCCACGCACGTGGGGATGGACCGCCGTCGAGCTGCTCCACCACGCCCACGGCTGAGTGAGCCCCACGCACGTGGGGATGGACCGTTGGTCCACCGGGTCGCCTGCACGACCATGGCGTGAGCCCCACGCACGTGGGGATGGACCGTACTCGTAGGCGAACCAGGAGGCGAACTCCCAGTGAGCCCCACGCACGTGGGGATGGACCGGTGAGCCCGCAGCCCTTTTGCCAGTTCTCCAAGTGAGCCCCACGCACGTGGGGATGGACCGGACACGGCCGGAGCGCACCTGGTCGCGCAGTAGTGAGCCCCACGCACGTGGGGATGGACCGGCCGCATCAGCTCCTAAGGAGGAGCGACAGGGGTGAGCCCCACGCACGTGGGGATGGACCGGACACGGCCGGAGCGCACCTGGTCGCGCAGTAGTGAGCCCCACGCACGTGGGGATGGACCGGCCGCATCAGCTCCTAAGGAGGAGCGACAGGGGTGAGCCCCACGCACGTGGGGATGGACCGACGTGCCAGAGCGCACCCTGTACAGCACCACCGTGAGCCCCACGCACGTGGGGATGGACCGGCCACGTTGCGCGCCGGCACGCTGACGCGGTCGTGAGCCCCACGCACGTGGGGATGGACCGGCTACAGCGCGTGCGGTGAGTGCGGCGCTCCCGTGAGCCCCACGCACGTGGGGATGGACCGGGCCGCAGGCGTCTCCGTGGACCGGCTATGACGTGAGCCCCACGCACGTGGGGATGGACCGGGTGCTGTACACCGCCGCGCCCGCCGGTCCGCGTGAGCCCCACGCACGTGGGGATGGACCGCTGTCCTCCACCAGCAGGTAGGCAACCGTGGCGTGAGCCCCACGCACGTGGGGATGGACCCGAAGCCGGCGTCCTTGTCGATCCAGCGGACCAGTGAGCCCCACGCACGTGGGGATGGACCGCCAGTCAGAGCAGCAGGCGGACGCCAACAGCCGTGAGCCCCACGCACGTGGGGATGGACCGGTGAAGAGAAACGACGGCCCGCCCCGAACCTGGTGAGCCCCACGCACGTGGGGATGGACCGTCCGAGCTGCTCAACCTCATCGCGCTCGGGCTGTGAGCCCCACGCACGTGGGGATGGACCGCGTGAAGACAGGGCTGAGGAGCGTAGGTCCGAGTGAGCCCCACGCACGTGGGGATGGACCGTCCAGCGCCCCGGACCCGTGGGGGTGATGCGGGTGAGCCCCACGCACGTGGGGATGGACCGCGCTCAGCGAAGGCGGCGCGCAGGCGCGCGAGGTGATCCCCACGCACGTGGGGATGGACCGTCGTAGTTGGTGAACTCCCGACCCGGCCCCCAGTGAGCCCCACGCACGTGGGGATGGACCGGGGACCCGGGCCTACGTCTCGGGGATCGTCCGGTGAGCCCCACGCACGTGGGGATGGACCGTCGAGCGCGGCCGACAGCGCTGCCTTCACCCATTGAGCCCCATGCGAGTGGGGATGGACCGCGCGCTCCCGTCAGCCAGTCATGCGATGAGCAGTGAGCCCCACGCGCGTGGGGATGGACCGCTCAACGGCAGTTTCGAGGAGCGCGCGGCCGGGTCAGCCCCGCGCACGTGGGGATGGACCGTGATCCGCGACCTGGGCCGGGGTCAGGCTGAGGTGAGTCCCGCGCACGTGGGGATGGACCGGGCTGGAAGCCATCCATCGCACCGTTCAGAGGAGGGGTGTCGTAACGACCACTAAAACTCGAGTCGCTTGGCAAGACCCGACATTTGGGGTGCTACTTGGTACGAATCGCATCCAGAAGGGCGGTCCACTCAGAGGCGTGAACCCCCACGGTGCCGAGGTCGCGGTTCTGGGTGTCGCGAATCAGAGTGGTCGGCCCTTCGGCGACCTCCACACAGTTCTGGGCGCCGGTGCTGTAGCTGGACTTGTGCCAGTCACTCATACTTCTGCCTCGTTTCCTTCAAGAAGGCGATGCTCTGTTGGGGAGACCGGGCGGTCGCCTGCAGCGTGCTGAACAGGATGCCGAAGTTGCGCACGTCATGCGCGGTATCGGACTGCGAGCCACCGTAGATGGACTCGACATGCACCATATCGGGAGCGCCAGAGGCCGTGATCAACGTGAACGGCCCATCGAGCCCGGCGTGCGGGTGCTGGTCCCATCCGTGCATCTGGAGCACGACCCGGCGCTCCTCTGCCAGCTTGATGATGGCGTCGATCTGATCGCGCATGATCTCAGATGGACCAATCGGGCGGACCACAGTGATGTCGTCCAGTACGACGTGGTACTGGGGGCCTTCTTCCCGAAGAAGGTCCTTCCTCCACTGCGTTCGGAAGTCCACCCGCTGCTGAATCTCGTTTTTGGAGAGCCAAGGGCCGCCTGAGGAGATAGCTACCCTGGCGTACTCCGGTTGTTGGAGGGGGCCTGGGAACAGCGAGGCTTGGTACTCGCGAACCATGTCCGAGTCGATCTGTGTTCGATGCAGATTCCCCAGCCAGTCAACTCGACCTGCCTGGTAAATCTCTTCGTACAAACGAACGAGGCGATGCCTTGCGGCGAGAAAGTCGTCTACTTCAGGGACGACTGATGCGTCCAGTTTCCTCCTTCCATTCTCGATGTGAGAGATATGCCCAACCGAGACGCCCAGCTTGCGGGCGAGCGCGGGTTGCTTCTTCCCAGAGCGAAGGCGTGCTGCGGCCAGGGCTTGGCCGAACCTACCATGTCGTGGATCAATCGCTTCCATAGCGTCATGATCGCAGATAGCTTGTCTGAAGTCTACCGAATCTTGTCTTTTCTTGCTTGCAGATATGCATGAATGACCACCTCTCGATCATCCCTTCTCTCTGTTGGCTGGAGATGCGAACGTGTGTTTACGCATCAGCTTCCTGTGAATGGCAAACCACAGATAGTGCGAAAACTGGACATAAGGCATAAAAATGCCGCGAGGGTCGAACTGAGAAGGCGCGGCCACCGGGGCGGGTGAGTGCCTACCCCGATATGACCGAGGTGAGACATATGCAGGCCAACCAGGAGACACCGGTGCCGCCGGTTGTTCCCGGGCGCTTTCCTCGGGTGCTCCGGTTCTCCGAGCCCGCCCGTCACGGCATTCTGCTCGGCCCCAGCCGTGAGTACCGGGCCCTGTCGGCCTGGTGTCGGAACGTACTCCCGGTTCAGGGCACTCGGTTGGCTCGTATCGCGCGCATCCTGGTCACCAACTCCCACCAGCACTCCCGGTCGGGTCTGCCCGGCGGGACCGTCCGCGTCGTTCTAGACCAGACCCACCCCAAGCTCCCGCGTTTGTACGTCACCGACCAGGGACCACGCATCACCACTGCGCCCGAACACCCCCGGCTGGACCCCGGAGTGCACGTGTCCGGGCTCGCGGTCTTGGACCGCCTCGCCCTGTCCTGGTCCCCGTCCTGGACCTGGGACGGCGACCGCGTCCAACAGACCACCGTCGAAGCTGTCCTCGACCTCAACTAGCCACACACCGCGTTTCCCTCAGAACACACAGATACAGAGCCCCAAGCCCGAGCAACCGGCGCAACGCCCACCGCCCAGGGCTGACTCAGCCAACCCAACAAACACCTCCGAGGAAGCAGGACCATGAACCCCGACCACCTGAGGCCCCCGCCCGAATGGCCCACCCAAGCACCCCACACCTCCCACGGCCACCGGCGAGGACCCGTCATCCCTTCGCCTCGCAGGCCCGTAGAAACCGTCCCGGTAGAGGTCCTGCGCAACGTCCTGGCCGGACTGCGACGCCTGGAGGTCACCCCATGAGGCCCGCACCGCCGTTCTCCCCCGAACTCGCCCACCGCGAAGTGATGGCCCCCGTGGCGAGCTTCATCAAGCCCTTCCACTCCCACTACTTCTCCCGCACCGCCGGGCCCCCCTACCGCAAGCGGCAGTACTCCTTCGCCGGACTCCCCGGACTCATGCCCCTGGTCCGGGCGTTCCTGGACACCAGCGCCGCCGAACGGTGTGAGGAGTTCCAGTTCCTGTTCACCCTGCTGGGGTCGGAGTTGGCGAACAACGCGATCGCGCACAGTCGGTCGAGTGAGCGGGGCAGTACGTACACGTTGACGGTGGATCGGGGTGCGAAGGGGATGACGTTGATCTGCCGCGACCAGGGCAGCCGTCTGCCGCAGGAGAAGGGCACCTTCACCGCCGCCACATTTGACGACATCGAAGCCGGAACCGCCACCGGCCGGGGGTTGGCGCTGATCGACGCGTTGGCGGATCGGTGGGGCGACAACGGCGACCCGAAGTTCCGGCAGGTGTGGTTCTTCCTGGCCTACGACCTGACCGACAACCCGTGGAGCCACATCGACACCGAAGACGCCGAGAACATCCTCAAGAACGAGGTGGAGTGCTGATGTTGGACATCGACACCAGGGACCTGCTCGAAAGCGCCGAAAACGCGCTCACCGCACCGGGGCACCTGACTCCCACGCAGGAGGACGTGTGGCACAACCACACCCTCCGCAACCGCATGCCTCTGGTTCTGGAGGCGCTGCGGATCGCCGGAGACGAAGGCGACGCCGAACGGGCCATAGCGCTCATCGACCAGGCCGTACACGACTACCCCGCACCCACCCGGATTCCCGGTAACAGGCCGGTCCCGGGGTCCCGGCTTCTCTCCCGCCGCCACCGCGCCGACCACGACCCGGAACCCCCGACCGCCGCCTAAGCGCTCCGCACCGCCCGAAGGCGTTCACGAAAAAAGCTCTGGCGGGTGCGTCAACACCTTCAGAGCAGGCCGACAACCCACACCCCGTTGAAGAGAAAGCAGATTGCCGACATGCCCATTGTGCCGCACACCCACGCCCTGAACCACACGGACAACCCTCCCCCGGCGGAGTTCCGGTGGGAGTGCCGGGTCTACCCCGGACAGCTCTCCCAGACGAGTCAGGTCCGCTCCGACCTGGACACCGACCTCAACCGCCTGCTCACCCGCCCGGGCGAGGTGCGGGAGGAGATGGTGTTGTGCGTGAGCGAGATGTTCGCCAACGCCTGCGAGCACTCCCGCTCGGGACAGGACCCCGATGGCAGGGTGGTCCGGACGCTGGAGTCGCCGGTCCCGGGGCTGGTGAGGGTGTCGATCATCGATGACGGCGCCAGGACGGACATCACCACCGACTCCATCCCGAGGGTCCCGCGCAGGAGGACCAAGCGCGAATGGGAGCAGGCCGAACGCGGCCGGGGCCTGCTCATGGTCGGCCACCTCGCCTCCCGTTGGGGGTTCCGTCCGGTGCTCGACTTCCCGTTCTGTGATGGACTGGGCACGGTCATCTGGGCCGAGTTCACCCTCCCCCGGACAACCAACCACGGAACCGTCGCGGACGGGGGCACCCGGTGACCAGTCACCAGGTCAGCCCAGGGGTGCGGTCGGTCCTGACCGCACCCCGAGGTCAACGCATTCATCGTCCTGCCCGCCCTCAGCGGATCGGCCCGATCTCCTCGGAGTCCCACCAGGATCGTCAGGAGCGGCTGTTGCGTCAGATGGGCGACAATCCCCGGGTCGCGTACATGCTCCGGCACGGGCCTGTCCCGCACTGGGTCAAGGTCGCCCGCCACCACCGCGAACAGAAGGCCCGTGAAGCCCGACAGGCAGCCGCCGACGCCCGAACCGAGCTGGCCGAGACGGAGCCGGTGCGCACTCGGGGACGTCACCGGGCCCCGCGCCGTTGGTGGGGATGGCTCGCCACCGCCTTGGGCCTCGCCTTTCTCCGCAAGGACGACTAGAACACTGCTGCACCGCCACACTGGTCCCATGACTCATCAGAGCCCTCTGTATCTCCTTGTCTCCGGCGCCTCTGCCGGAGACAACGGCCCGGTGACCGAACTCGTGCGACTCCTCCAGGACCAGTCCTGGAGGGTTACGGTCCTGTCCACCCCCACCGGCGCCCGCTTCCACGACCTGGAAGCGCTCTCCGATCTCACGGGTGAGCCGGTCCGAGTCGAGTTCCGTTTGCCGGGGAGCGGCTACAGCCTGCCGCCCGGTGCCGCCGTCATCGCCTGTCCATGGTCGTTCAACTCGACGAACAAACTGGCCCTGGGCCTGGCAGACAACTTCGCCGTCGCGCTGGCCTGCGAGATGATCGGGCGTGGTGTTCCCACGTTGGTCGTTCCGAAGACCGGAGCGCCGCTCGCGGCCCACCCAGCCTTCGAGCGGAGTCTCCGGGAACTGGATCAGATGCCGTCGGTGTCAGTGCTCCGAGGCGAGGGTGGGTTGCCGCCGTGGCAGGAGGTCGTGGGAGCTCTCTCCAGCCGGATTCGAGGCTCAGGGTGAGCGGATTCCCCGGCGTTCGTGTGACTTCCCCGAACGGCCCCGCCCGACAGGACGGACTCGGTACGCTCCCCGAGATCGAGAATTGTGGGGAGTAGGGGGACGTCTCCGGTGCGAGAGATCGAAACGAAGTACAGGGTGGGTGACACCGAGACACTGTTGGCGGCGCTGAAATCCGCAGGGGTGGAGCTGGGTGACGCTCACCTCCAGGACGACCTCGCGTACGCGCCCGCAGGGTGGGGCCCCGAGCAGGGGAAGGTGGGTTACACCTTCGCGCGGTTGCGTACCCAGGACGGTGATCATGTGCTGACCACCAAGACCCCGGTGGCGAACGTGATGGAATGCGTCGAGTACGAAACCGGGGTTGAAGATCGCGAGCAGACCCACTGCGTGTTGGTCGCCCTGGGGTACGAGCCTTCGGTCCGCATCGTCAAGGAACGGCGTTCGGGGCGCAGCGGCGACATGGCTGTGTGCGTGGACGTCGTCAAGGGGGCGGGGACGTTTCTGGAGCTGGAGCTGGTGGTGGACGACGACCGTGATGGCGTTCGGGCGCAGTCGGAGATGGACGCTTGGGCGCAGCGGCTCGGGGTCGCCCTGGAACGGACAGCGGATACCTATGACACCCTGGTGCGCGGCGGTGATGTCGGCTGAGGGTGGGGTTGGTCCCGGCGTGTTCGGTTCGACGCGAGTCGAAGGTCAAGCGGAGATAACGGTCCGCGTTGTCGCAGGTCGTTAAGCGTGAGCCCCACGCACGTGGGGATGGACCGGACTCCTCATGGACATCATTGACCCCCACCTCGTGAGCCCCACGCACGTGGGGATGGACCGTAACCAACCTGGGCACCCCTGGGCACCCTCCCGTGAGCCCCACGCACGTGGGGATGGACCGACCTCCAGCCAGGGCAACCTGTGCCCGGAGGAGTGAGCCCCACGCACGTGGGGATGGACCGGCGCCCGGCGTCGGGTGGGCCGAGCATGAGGCGTGAGCCCCACGCACGTGGGGATGGACCGCGGCCCCGCGGGTACGCCTGGCCGACGTCGACGTGAGCCCCACGCACGTGGGGATGGACCGCGCGGTGAGGTGACAGAGACGCCGGAGATGCCGTGAGCCCCACGCACGTGGGGATGGACCGCAGGAGATGACCCGCCGCTACGAGGAGATCTCGTGAGCCCCACGCACGTGGGGATGGACCGGACTCAGGTCAGCGCTGACCTGCACGATTAGCGTGAGCCCCACGCACGTGGGGATGGACCGGTCGCCTCCTTGCCGGTCCCGGACCGGACCGGGTGAGCCCCACGCACGTGGGGATGGACCTTCCGCCTCGGAGACCTCCGCGCACGCCGCCGCGTGAGCCCCACGCACGTGGGGATGGACCGTTGTCCAGCCCGACCAACTCGAACCCGCGGCCGTGAGCCCCACGCACGTGGGGATGGACCGTTCGATGGCACGCCACTTTCCCGGATGCCTCGGTGAGCCCCACGCACGTGGGGATGGACCGACCGGTTCCGCACGGCACTTGCATCCCCTGTGGTGAGCCCCACGCACGTGGGGATGGACCGCCACCGAATAGCGGCCTTGACTGCCGGAGTCGGTGAGCCCCACGCACGTGGGGATGGACCGACGCACGGAACGCCTTGGGGGCTGCGCTCCGGGTGAGCCCCACGCACGTGGGGATGGACCACGATGGGACTGGGCGGGTGGGGTGTCGGGTGGGTGGGGCCCACCCACCCATACGACTTCCGGCGCGGACCGCCTCGGTCTAGCCTTGACGCCATGGGCACCGACCAAAGCTCCGATCCCCGGTCCCACCTGGGGGAGTTCCTGAGCGCCAGACGTTCACGGCTGCTTCCCGAGGACCTCGGTCTGATCGCGTACGGCCGACGCAGGGTTCCCGGCCTTCGCCGCGAGGAGGTGGCGCTCCTGGCCGGGGTCAGCACCGACTACTACATGCGCCTGGAACAGGGCCGCGAACGGCACCCCTCCACGCAAGTAGTCGAGGCGCTGGCCAGGGCGCTGGACCTGGACGGGGACGCGACGGAGCACCTGCGTCGACTGGCGCGCGCCGAGGGACGCCCGCGCGGGCGGGCCCGCCGGGACACACGTGTCTCCCCGCACCTGGCCCGCCTCCTCGAGCGCTGGAGTGACACTCCGGCCTTCGTCCTGGACCACCCCCTGGACGTCCTGGCACGCAACCGCCTCGCTGAGGCCCTGCACTCCGACTTCACGCTGGACGACAACCTGGCGCGTATGGTCTTCCTCGACTCGGCGGCGCGTCGCTTCCACCGTGAGTGGCGCCGGACCGCCTCGGCGACCGTCGCCGAACTCCATCGCGCGATGGGCCTGGCCCCCGACGATCCCCGGCTGAACGAGGTCGTCGGTGAGCTCGCGCTCGAGAGCGAGGAGTTCCGTTCCCTGTGGGCGCGGCACGACGTGCGGGGTAAGACGGGCGACGCCAAACCGCTGCACCACTCCCAGGCGGGCGCCCTGGACCTGCGTTACGACAGCTTCACGGTCAACGGCGCCCCCGGGCAGCAGCTGATCGTCTACCAGGCGGAGCGGGGCAGTGAATCGGAGGGTGCGCTGGCCCTGCTCGGCTCCCTGCACGCCGATCCCCACGTAGGGGGCGACCAGGCGGACCGGGGCCGGAGCGGTCGGCGACGGTTCGGGTGAGACCGGGGCCCGCAGGCGGCGCCGTCCCGTCACTGGGAGCCGCGCACCAGGGATGACGGCGACCTGGTCGCCTCCGCGTGGCGGGACGAGACTTCGGGTGAAGGCGGTGGAGTCCCCTCCACCGCGCCGCACCCGACGGAGGAAGCACTCCATGAGCTCCGAGACCACCACACACGACCCGGGCAGCCCCCTCGCCCTGGAGGAGATCCAGCGCCGGGCCGACGGCCCCGGGAGGCGTGTCCTCTTCACCAACGCGACCGTCGTCACCATGGACCCGGAAATCGGGACGCTGGAACGTGCGGACGTCCTGGTCGAGGGGGACTCGATCGCCCAGGTGGGTCTCGTACCGGAGGCGGGGGACGCGGTGGTGATCGACGCGACGGGCACGATCATCACTCCGGGTTTCGTGGACACCCACCGGCACGCCTGGCAGTCGCAGCTGCGCAGGATCATGCCGGACGTGGACGATCTCGTGGGCTACGTGACCACCACCCTGGCCGGTTACGCGCCCCTCTACGAGCCCCGGGACATGTACGTCGGTACCCGGCTGGCCGCCCTGTCGGCGATCGACGCCGGCATCACCTGCATGCTCGACTTCTCGCACAACTCGAGGTCGCGCGAGCACTCCGACGCCGCGGTCCGGGCCCTGGTGGACAGCGGAGTCCGCGGGGTCCACGCCGCGATGGGGCCGCACTTCGGTGCCTGGGACCAGCAGTGGCCCGGTGACCTCGCCCGGCTCCGTGAGGAGTACACGGGCGGGTCGGATCGGATGCTGACCCTGCGGGTCGGTGCGCTGGCCACTGACGAGATCGCCGGGCCGTCCCTGGCTTACGGGCCCGGACTGGCGCGCGTCGCCAGGGAGATGGACGTCGGGGTCAGCGTTGACGCCGTCCTCGGTGCCTCGTCCTCCCGTGCGGTGCGGGACTGGGCCCGGCAGGGGCTCCTGGGCCCGAACGTCACCCTGATCCACGCGACCGGCCTGACCGACGAGGCGTGGAAGCTGATCGGGGAGACCGGGACCACGGTCTCCCTGGCGCCGACCTCCGACGCCCAGATCGGTCTGGAGACCGCGATCCCCGCCGTAGACGAGGCACTGGCCGTGGGAGTGCGCCCCGGGCTCAGCATCGACGTGGAGGTGGCCCTGGCCGGGGACATGTTCACCCAGATGCGGGCCCTGCACACCGTGCAGCGGATGCGGGCGGTCAACGCGGCCTACGGCGCCGACGCCGAACCGGTCCGGATCGGCGTGCACGACGTGCTGGACTTCGCCACCCTCCAAGGCGCACGGACCAACGGCCTGGGCGGGGTGACCGGGTCGCTCACCCCCGGCAAACGCGCCGACCTCCTGGTCATCGCCGCCGAGGACCTGAACAACATGCCGCTGAACAACCCGGTCGGCACCGTGGTCCTGGGCGCGGACGCCCGCAACATCGTCACCGTCCTGGTCAACGGTGAGCCTCGAAAGTGGAACGGAAGGGTGCTGGACATCGACCTGGACGCCCTGCGGGGAGAGGTCCGCGTCTCACGGGACCGGCTCCTCGGCCGGGCGGGGGCCGGGAGGGGACCGCACGAGCGCCACCGGACGAACCCCCGACGTGCGAACGCCATCGAGCGAGGACAGGACACACGGAGCAAGATGAACGACCTCCCGACGACCACTCCCGCGTCGAGCGGCTCGAGCCCCGCGACCCGGCCGGGTCGCGACGAGGCGCTGCTGGCCCGGTTGGGCGACCCGGGCGGACGCCCGCTGCTACTGACGGGCGGCGTCGTCATCACGAACAACCCGCTGATGGGCGACTGGCTGAGGGCGGACGTCCTCATCGGAGGAGGGGTGATCGTCGGAGTCGGTCCGGGTCTTCTGACGGCGGCTGCCGACGACGGGATGATCGTGGTCGACTGTTCGGGAACCGTCGTCCTGCCCGCCACCCTCGATCTCACCCGCGACCACGCTGGGGGCACCCTGACCCCGGGCGGGGCCGCCGATGTCGCCGTGTTCCGGTACGCCGACGAGCCAGGCGCCCCCGAGGGAACCGCCCCTGCCGGGCAGGGCCGCCTTGACGTGCAGATCACCGGCGGGCGGGTCCGTGTCTGGGACGGACGGCCGGTTCAGGAGCCGGGCGCTGCCCCAGGACGGGTGAAGGAGCCCGTCCACGACCCGCTCCACCCCCACACGGGGTTGTGGGTGGAGGAGAACGGGTTCGTCCGCCAAGAGCTGCTGCCGAACGGGCGCTACGACGAGGCGCGTGGAGACAGGGAGAGCGCCTACACCGGCAGGTACTGGGTCAACGGATCGCGGATCGACTACCTCGACGACCTGGGTTTTTGGGCTTTCGGGGAGTTCGACGGAGACGTACTGCACCACGCGGGATACCGCTTCACCAGACGCTGAGGTCTCGTCGGCGCAGGCGAACGGTCACGGGCGGACGTGGACGGTGTCCCCCGAGGCTCAGGAGGACGTCGAAGGCCTGCTTCTGCGCGCCGTTCGCGTACACCTGGTGTTCGACGAGGTCGAGCCGGGTAAGGTCCTGGTCGGTGTCTCTGAAACAGGCGCTTGCCCACTCCTCCCGGGAGCACGGGGAAGACCAGCGGGTGGTGGCGCTCGGCCGGTCCGGCATCGGCCAGGGAACGGCCCAACGTGGCGCTGCCGTGGACGGAGACCGGTCCGCTTGAGTTCCGCGACGTCCTCGACGGTCCGCGGGATCGTGGCGGGCCAGCGCGGCCTCCACAGCTCGGGGGGTACGGGTCCGAGCCTGTCCCGGACCCGCCTGGCGTTGGTAGACAGCGTGCCCCGGGCGCTTCCCGCAGGCGCGAGGACCCGTAGACCCGGCGCATCCCCGGGCGCGAAGCCCGCGCCCACGAGCCCTACGCACGTGGGGATGGACCGAACGCAGCCATCCCGTCCAGCGCCGCGAAAAGGTGAGCCCCACGCACGTGGGGATGGACCGTAGGCCCAGGCGGTGGTGTCGGTGAGCAGGATGTGAGCCCCACGTACGTGGGGATGGGCCGATGTACCGGATCGAGAATGACAGGTCCCGCGTCTGAGCCCCACGCACGTGGGGATGGGTACTCCCACCGGGCTCCTACCGGACGACCGACGCCCGGTAGGAGCCCGGAACACCTGTGGACCCCGGGCGTGGAGGCGTCGTGCACGAGTCGCCTCCCCCGAGTAGCAACCCGGGTTGACACCTTCGCCGCACGCAACCTAGGTTGACAGCATGGACGCGATGGAACTGGCGGCCACCGCCTCGGACACCTCCACCCCCGTCGAGGGTCTGCGCGCGGTCGCCTCGCTGCGCGGTGTGGTCGACGCCCTCGAACTGCGACAGGTGGAGGAGGCCCTGCGATCCGGGGAGTCCTGGACCTCCATCGCCGCGGCCCTCGGGGTCACCCGACAGGCCGTCCACAAGAAGTACGGGAAGAGACTGCGCCACATCACCCCCACCGAGAAGGGCCGAGCATGAAGGAACAGTCCGCGAAACAGGGCCTGCTGAGCATGGGCGGGCACCGGGCCGACATCGAACTCGCGGCGGAACGGGAGGCGGCCCGCGCGGGCCACGCCGAAGTGGGGTTCGAGCACCTCCTCCTCGGCGCGCTCGTCATCGGCGGCCCGGGCGCCCGACTCCTCATGGACGCCGGGCTCGACCTCACCGGGGCGCGGGCGGCGATCGACGCCGTGCTGCGCGAGGACCTGGCCCTGTTGGACATCGACCTGTCCGGGGCGACCCTTCCGGCGGGTGGGGACGAGACGGTCGGGCTTCCCCGGTCCGAGCGGGTGAGCGAGCTTCTCGTCGACTGCCCCTGGTCGGGCGGTGACGTCGCCCTGATCGCGGCGCTCATCGACGACGGCGGCGGCCGGGTCCGGCGTCTCCTGGAGCACGCGGGAACCGACCCCGACCAGCTGCGCGCCGGTCTGGACGACCTCTCCCCGGCCCCCCTGGTGGCCGCCGAGCCGGTTCCGGGCGCGGTGCCGGAGGGGTGGGACGGTATCGCCGTGGAGGCGGAGGTCCCGGTCTCGGCCGACCGCCTGTGGGCCCTGGTCCGCGACCCGGAACGCCGGGGGGAGTGGGACCCGGCCCGGATGGAGGCGCGGGTGGTCGGTGAGGGCGTCGTGGAACTCGTCTCGCCGGGTCGGCCGCCCCTGCGGGAGACCCTCACCCTCTGGAGCGAGGGCCAGGACCTCACCTGGTCCCGGAGCTCGGGGGAGCACCGGCAGGAACTCCGGGTCACGGTCGAGCCGCTCGGCGACCGAGCCCGGCTGCGGTTGGACAAGCGCTGGCCGAGCGCCATCCTCCACAGGCGGATCGCCAACCGGCTCCTGCGCTGGTTCGTCCGCAAACAGATGCGGATTCAGATCCAGGTCATCACCCAGGTCGCCGCCTAGGTTCGGTCGTTCGCGGCGGGGTGAGTGCCGCTCACGTCGGGAGGAGCCTGGAGTGGGATGCCGCGGTGGCGGGCCGAGCCCCTCGCTGGCGGAGGGCGCCTCACGCGGTCTCTCGCCGGTGGCCGCCCCCGGGCTCGGGCCCGGAGGGGCGCCGGGACCCGGGGGCGGGTGCGTCACTGTTGTTCGGCGGGCACGGAGTTCGCGGTCTTCTCGGCCTTGGTCTCCCCGTCGACGGTTCCGTAACCGCCGCCGCCTCCGCCACCGCCGCCTCCCGCGGGGCAGCCCGCGACGAGCAGGGCGACGGCCGTCGTGGTCAGGATCGCTCCGAGGACTCGGCCCGCGCGCCTGGGCGTGACCGTGCCTCGCCTGGTGTCGTCGTACATGAATCTTCCCGTCCGTGGCCGCCGGTGGTCTGCTTCGGGTGAAGGAGACGCCACTGGTAGCCACTTATGGTGGTTGCGACGCGACACATGGTAACAATGCGGAGTCGATTGGCCCGGAAGGGAATCACGTGTCGAGACGCGCCGCCGCTTCGACGACACCCTGGGGTGTGGGCCGCCCGCCAGGGGCGGCGCCCGTTCGGTGGCCGTCGTGCCCGGCTAGCGGACGACGTCGAAGACCTGCTTCTGCACGCCGTTGGCGTACACGCGGTGATCCACGAGGCGCAGCCGGGTGAGGTCCTGGTCCGTGTCGCTGAACAGGCGCTTGCCCGCTCCGAGCAGTACCGGGAAGACGAGCAGGTGGTAGCGGTCGACCAGCCCGGCGTCGGCCAGGGCCCGGCCCAGGGTGGCGCTGCCCTGTACCAGGAGCGGTCCGCCCTCGGTCTCCTTCAGCTCGGCGACCTCGTCGAGGCTTCGCAGGAGGGTGGCGGGCCAGCGCGGGTCCTCCTGGGCGAGGGTGGTGGACACCACGTAGCGGGGCTTGGCGTTGATCCCGGCGAACTCCGCCATGTGCGGCCACACCGGGGCGAAGGCCTCGTAGCTGCGCCGCCCGAGCAGCAGGGCGCCCGCCTCCTCCTGTTCGCTGCCCTTGAGTTCGTAGGCCGCCTCGTCCATCTCGACCGAGCTCACGGTCCACCCGGAGTTGCGGTAGCCGGGTTCTCCGCCGGGGGCCTCCATGACGCCGTCGACGGACACGAACGCGGAGACGATCAGCTGGCGCATGGTCGGTTACCTCGTCTGCTGGGGTGCGGCCTGTCCCGCATGTTGTACCACCGGGCTCGGACGGAACCGGGCGGGCGCGCCTGGGCGCGCGGGAACACGCCGAGCGGTGAGGAGGATTGATCCGGCGCGGTGGCGGTGACAGGCTCCACAGCCAGGAGGCCGCCACGACAACGGAGTCGCGGCGGCCTCCCTCACGGAGCCTCCCTCGCGGCGGCCTCCCTCACGGCGGGGCTCAGTCCTCGGCGGGCGGCTGCTCGCCGAGGAAGAAGGCGGTGGTCCGGTCCCGGGCCTGTTCCGCCTGGTCCCGCGGTGTCCCGAGGGTCACGCTGCACTCGCCCCAGCGGGCGCTGCTCGCCGTGACGAAGCGGCGGCCCTCGTCGGTGCGCTCCCAGCCGTCGGCCTCCTGGGGCATCGACGCCCCCGCGTGCAGGTGCTGGGCCAGCCCGAGCAGGGCCATGTCCCAGCCCACGCCGGTGGCGCCCGGACCGAACCGCTTCCAGAACTCGGCCTCCATGTCGGCGGGGGCGCTGTGTTCGAGGGTCAGTCGAGCGCCGTCGCCGTCGGGGTCCACCCGGACCGCGATCCAGCTGACACCCCCGCCGAACTCCCAGGTGGCGGAGAAGGAGCGCGGCGCCTCACAGGTCTCGATGGTGCCGTTCGCGTTGCCCTCCACCTGGTAGTGGCCGCCCTGGCGCAGGTCGCCCGTGACCGGGGCGAACCAGCGGGGGAGCCGTTCGGTGGAGGTGCACGCGTCCCACAGGTCCTCGACCGTGGTCGCGTAGCGCTGGCTGATCGTGGACACCAGCGTGGGTCTTCCGTCGCGCTCGCAGGTGTCCAACCTGCGGGAGACGGCCTCGATCTGCCCGTCCACGTCGACGGGTGTGTGCTCACTCATGGTCACTCCTGCTCGCGTCGTTGTCGCTTCCCCCGGGCGATCTCGGTCTCCAGCGCCGCCAGGCGCGGTGCCCAGAACCGTCGGAACGGGTCCAGCCAGTCGTCCACGGGGCGCAGCGCGTCGGCGTCGACGGAGTACATCCGCCGGGTTCCGTCCGCGCGCACCGTGGCGAAGCCGTGCTCGCGCAGCACCCGCAGGTGTTGGGAGACGGCCGGTTGGCTGATGCCGAACTCCTCGCGTACCACGGTGGTGAGCTCGCCGGAGCTGAGCTCGCCCGTGGAGAGCAGTTCGAGGAGCCGTCGTCGGACCGGGTCGCCGAGAACGTCGAAGGCGTGCATGACCACAGTATATCAATCCGTGCTTATATAAGGAGAGGCTGATGAGAGAAGGGTGGGGGACGACGAAGCCCCGCGCCCGCCGGGGCGGAACGCGGGGCTCGTGGAGGGGTCAGCGCAGGACCACGGGGATGCGGTCGAGCCCGCTGGAGACGATGGACGGGGTCTGCGGGAACTCCTCGCCCTCGGCGAGCCGCAGGTCCGGGAACCGGGTGAAGAGCTGCTCCAGGGCGATCACGCCCTCCATCCGGGCCAGCCCCGCCCCCAGGCAGAAGTGCGGCCCGTGCGAGAAGGCCAGGTGCGAGTTCCGGGCGCGGCGCAGGTCGAAGGTGTCCGCGTCCTCGCCGTGCTGGCCCCGGTCACGGCCGGCGGCACCGAACCCCATCAGCAGGGCCTCTCCGGCGGGCACCTCCACCCCGCCCAGGGTGACGTCCTCGGCCGTGTAGCGGAGGGGCATGTACTGGACGCTCGCGTCCCAGCGCAGGGTCTCCTCCACGGCGTCGGCCCAGGTCGCCTCCCCGGAGCGAATGAGGGCCAGCTCGTCCGGGTGGGTCAGCAGGGCGTGGACCGCGTTGCCGATGAGGTTCATCGTGGTCTCGTAGCCAGCGCCGATCATCAGGATCAGGGTCCACACCAGCTCGGACTGCGACAGCCGCTCGTCGCCCTCGGCGCGCGCGTCGAGCAGGGCGCTGGTCATGTCGTCGCCCGGGTTCTTCGCCTTCTCCTCGGCCAGGGAGCCGAGGAAGGCCTGGAGCTCCTCGTTGGTTCGGGCCGCCATCTCGGGAGTGAGGGTCGCGTCGAAGACCCGGTGGATCAGCGTGTGCAGGGTGTCGCGGTGCTCCTCGCCGACACCGAACAGCTCGGAGATCACCGTCATCGGCAGCGGCAGCGCCAGCGCGGCCCGCAGGTCGACCGGGCCCGGCCCGTCCGCCTCGGCGGCGTCGAGGAGCCGCGTGGTGATCGCCTCCACGCGCGGACGCAGCGCCTCCACCCGGCGGGGGGTGAACGCCTGTGACACCAGTGCGCGCAGCCGCCGGTGCTTGTCGCCGTCGGCCGTGAGCATGTTGTCCGGGGCCACCCAGGAGATGAGCGGCCAGTCCATGGGGATCTCGCCTTCGGTCCACGGGCGCCAGTGGCGGACCTCCTTGCGCACCCCCGGGTGGGCGAGCGCCTCCATCAGCACGTCGTGCCCGGTCAGCGCCCGAACAACCACGCCACCAGCGATCTCAACTTCGACGACGGGGCCTCGGGAGCGGAGTTCTGCGGTCTGTCGGTGGAGGTCGTAGGGGTGGAGGACGGGGATGTCTGTTGCCATGGGGGTGTGGTGCCTTTCGGGGAGACGGGGGTGAACGTGACGGGTAGCTGTGACAGTGCCAGCGCGAACGGGGCGGGTCGCCGCTGGACGTTCTCCTTGTTCGCCTGGAGGTCGGGCAGGCGCTTGGTGAGGGTCTCCACACCGACCTGCGCGATGGCGTACGCGAAGCCCTGTGCGGGGCACCGGTGCGGTCCCACGCCGAAGGCCAGGTGAGCGCGGTTGCCCTGCTCGATGTCCGGGCCGCTTCCGGCCATCGCGGCGTGGGCGGCCGCGTACCCGAGCAGGATCGGTTCACCGGCCCGGATCACCGTGCCGTTGCTGACCCGCACGTCCTGCACCGGGTACAGGACGGGGTAGTTGTTGACCGGGGGGTCGATCCACAGCAGCTGGTCGATCGCCTCGCCGACCCCCACCCGGGCTCCCCGGTACGCCTGCCGGACCTCGTCGTCGGCCAGGAGCGTGTGGGCGGTGCCGGAGATGAGGTTGGCGGTGGGTTCGGCGCCGGCGCCGATGGTCACCACGAGCTGGTGCAGTAGTTCCTCGTCGCTGAGTCCGGCGCGGTGCTCCATCAACCACGAGGTGATGTCCTCACCCGGCTGCGCGTGCTTGGCGGAGATCGCGTCGGACAGGGCGCGCTCGTACTCGCCGTTGGACTTGACGACGTCGATGCCGTCCCACAGCGCGCTGAGGGAGTTGAGGACGCGCTCGCCCACGTCGCGGGAGAAGCCGAAGATCTCGCACAGCACCAGCAGGGGGAGCAGGCGGGCGTACTCGGAGACGATCTCGGCCTGGCCGCGCTGGCAGAAGGCGTCGACGAGGATGTCGGCGTGCTTGCGGGTGATCTCCCCGATGCGGCTCTCCGGCACCCGGCCCAGGGAGTCGATCACGGCCCGCTTGAGGCGGGCGTGCTCGTCGCCGTCGGAGAAGAGGAGGTTGGGGCGGTGCATCATCATCGCCACGACCGGGGCGTCGTCGGGGATGCGGCCCTCACGCCAGTCGAGCCACAGGCGCGAGTCGCGGCGAAAGGTACGGGTGTCCCGGCACCAGGCGGTGATCAGCGCGTAGTCGGCCACGACCCAGGCCCTGATCCCCGGAAAGATCTCGGCGGGGAACACGGGGCCGTGCTCCTTCACCATGCGCAGGTTGACCCCGTGGGGGTCGTTGGTGAATTCGGTGGAGTGAAGCTCGGCGTAGGGGCAACGGGGGGCCACGGTCATCCTGTCCTGGGAGGCGACGAAGCGCCCAGTCTAGTGAAACTTCTGGCGTTTTCTACACCTTGTGTCACTCCTGTATCGCCTGCCCCAGCGGTGTTGTGTGGGCGGCAGGTGTCCGGTCCGGTTCGGACACCGGGGTCGAAACCGGGCGACGGTGCGCTGACCAGCGAGGCCGTGGGCGCGTACGCCCCGTGAGGGAGGGCGGCGCCCCCGTGGCGACCGTTGGGCGCGGCACCGGTACGGAACCGTCTCGCGCCGGACCGGTGACCAGGGCCACCACGGGAAGCGGTCGCGAGCCGTGCGCGCCGTTCGTCTCCGACACCCCGGACCCCGGTTCAGTCGAGGAGCGCCTGTTCGATCTGACGGATGGTCTGCGCGGCGACGGCCGGGTGCGCCTCGGCGTGGGCCGCGTACGCCCGCAACCCCGTGATCAGGGCCCAGCCGCGGCCACGGGCCCACAGGGCGTCGTCCTGCGCTCCCCCCAGCCCGAGCCCCGCCCCCAGCTCGGCCCGGAACTCGGCCCGGGCCGCCGGTGACATCAGGGTGAACGCGATCGTCAGGTCGCGGGCCGGGTCCCCCACGCCGAGGGTGCCGAAGTCGATGACCGCGCTCACCTCGCCGCCGCGGGTCAGCAGGTTGCCGGTGTGGAAGTCGCCGTGGAACCACACCGGCGGGCGGTTCCACGCGGGGGCGTCCAAAGCCTCCTCCCAGAGCGAGGTCAGCGCCCTCGGGTCGAAGACGCCGGTGACTCGGGAGACGACCGCCTCCAGGTCCGATCCGCGCAGGGCCAGAGGTTCTCCCACCAAGCGTTCCGGGACCCGAGGTGGCGTGTTCCGCTGGAGGGCGACCAGGAACCGGGCGAGTCCGCGCGCCTGCGCCGCGCTGTCCGCGAGGGTCTCGACCGCAGCGGTGTCCCCGGGCAGCCAGCGGCTCACCGACCAGCGCCACGGGTAGCCGAACCCCGGCTCGCCCACGGCCACGGGCTCCGGGACGGCCAGGGGGAGACACGGGGCCAGGCGCGGCAGCCACCGCGACTCCCGCTCCACCTGCCCCGCCGCCTCGGCGTGGCGGGGGAGACGGACGGACAGGTCGTCGCCCAACCGGTGGATCACGTGGTCGAGTCCTCCGGGGCGGACCGGCCGCAGCGGCAGCCCGGACCACTCGGGGAACCGGTCGTCCACCAGCCGCCGGACCAGCTCGGTGTCGATCGGGGGAGGCTCGGGTGGAGCGGGCCGCGTCATCGGGGCGCCGCCTCCTCGGTCGGGCGGTGAGGTCCCGCTCATTCCATCGTCGCGGGCCTCCGGGTGTCCACGGATTTCCCGGGAGACGCGGCCGGTCTGGGCCGCCCGCGCGTGGGGCCCCTCCGGGCCCCTCACAGGTCAGTACGCCGAGGGGACGTCGGGGTGCTCCAGGAGGGGGTGCTCCAGGAGTACGGCGCCCCGGAACCCGTCCGGGCCGCCCGGGCCCAGGGCGGACATCGCGTCCAGCACGGCGTCGGCGACGGGTAGCAGGTGGGCGTCCACCCAGGTGTCGCCCGTGGCGGTGTTGGTCCAGGGGTCCTCGACCACCAGGGCCCCCGGCACCGCGCCGTGGCAGAGCACCCAGTGCGGCACGTCGAACCCCTGCATCGCGGCCAGCGACACCAGCAGGAGCACCTGCCCGCCCCGGGCCACGACCGCGCGCATCTCCTCCGTGGAGAGCCGGAGGGGGTCGACCGGGAGTCCGGCCCGGGCCGCGTCCTCCCGGGACCGCCGCTGGAGCACGGCCCGCCACGCGCGCTCGTCGCCGTCGTAGGAGTCGAGCAGCACGGGTGCGTCGGTGTCGAGGCGTACCGTGACGGAGGCGTCCGGCCACGCGCGGTGCGCGGCCAGGCCCAACCCGACGGGTTCGCAGGCGGGGAAGTTGGTGGCCTCGCGCCACAGCGCGAGCTCGGCGGGGCGGTCGAGGTCCGCGGGCCGCAGGGCCCCCGCGTGCGCCCGGGCGGCCAGCGCGGCCACCGCCCCGCAGGTGAAGGTGGTGGTCTGCCGGTAGTACGGGGGCTCGGCCACCCCGGCGCCGTCCCGCCAGCGCACATAGCCGGTGGCGGGCTGGCCGGGGTCGTCCACGCCGCCGCGCGGGGAACGCAGCGGGGCGAACCCGGCGGCGGCCGCCTCGTCGGCGCCGACGGTCCATCCCTCCCACACGACCTGGGGGTGTCCCCGCTCCCGCGCGAGGTCGACGACGGCCGCGACCGTGCGCGCGCGATCGCCCGCCACGTCCACGATCTTGGCGTAGGCCGCCCCGGGGCGGGAGGTCACCAGGGCGGCACCGGTCCACGCGCCGCCCGGCCGGTCGGCGACGGCCACGACCACGGGGGAGTGGGTGGACCGGTCCGGTGCGGCCCAGCGTTCGCGCACGTCGGAGGGGACGACGCGCTCCAGCTCCGGTGGTGGGGCGGCCGGGTCGAACGGGACGACCACGCGGTTCTCGGACGGGCTCCGACGGTCTGCGGACATGCTGTGCTCCGGGGGTTCACCGGCGCGGCCCCCAAGCGGCGCCGCACCGTCTCACGCGCGCGAACGGCGCAGGACGTAGATCAGGTAGGGGCCGCCGACCAGGCAGATCATCAACCCGGCCGGTACCTGGGAGGGGGCGATCAGCGTGCGGCCGAGGGTGTCGGCGACACAGACCAGGAGCCCGCCCAGCAGCATCGCCACCGGAACCAGGCGGCCGTGCCGGGCCCCCACCAGGGCGCGCGCCAGGTGGGGCGCCATGAGGCCGACGAAGCCCACCACGCCCACCGCGACGACACTCACGGCGGCCAGGACGGCGCCGACCGCCAGTAGGCCCAGCCGGGTCGGCCCCACCCGCACCCCGAGGACACGCGGGGTGTCCTCGTCCACCGACACCAGGTCCAGGTGACGGCTCGCCCCGAGCACCAGCGGCGTCGCCACCAGCAGGGCCACGGCCACGGGGAGGACGTCGGGCAGGGTACGGCCGTAGGTGGTCCCCGACAGCCACGTGAAGATGCGCGGAGTCTGCCAGGGGTCAGCGCGCAGCAGCAGGAACGTGGTCACCGCGCTCAGGGCGTACCCGCTCCCGATCCCGACCAGGACGAACTGGTCCGGGCGGAACCCGCCCCGCCACGCCAGCGCGCAGATCAGCGCGAAGGTGGCCAGCCCCGTCAGCACGGCCATCGACGTCAGCGAGAGGACCCCGGCGACCGCACCGGAGGTCACGACGAGCACCGCGCCCAGGCCCGCCCCGGCCGTGATGCCCAGTAGGCCCGGCTCGGCCAGGGGGTTGCGCACCGTGCCCTGGACCACGCTTCCGGCCAGACCGAGCGCGGCGCCCGCGAGGACCGCCGCGGCCACCCGGGGGAACCGTTCGTCGAGTGCCCGGCCCACCAGGTCGGGGGCGGTGCCCTGGAACCAGGGCACGAGGTCCCCGGTCCGCAGCCACAGGCTGCCCGCGAGCACACCGACCAGCGCGGCCGCGGCCAGCAGCACGGCGGTGGCGAGGAGGACACCGAGGAACCGCCGAGGCGTGCGGGGGCCGGTCCGTGCCCCGGGCGGTCGGCGGAGCGTTCCGGCGTCACGCAGGCGCAGGGCCAGGACGACGATGAGGACGCCGCCGAGCACCGCCGTGGGCACCCCGGTGGGGATGGACGCGGCGCCCTCGGCGCCCACCAGGGCCCGCAGGGACGCGTCCGCCAGGAGGATGAGGGCGGCGCCGAGCAGCCCGGAGACCGTCACCAGGAGCAGGTGTCGGTGCAGGGCGGGTACCCGGGCGGCGATGAGGCGGGTCAACACGGGTGCGGCCAGACCGACGAAGGCGATCGGGCCCGCCAGCGTCACGGCGGCTCCGGTGAGCAGCACCGCGCACACCACCGCCGTGATCCGGGTGGAGCGCACGGGCACGCCGAGGGACGCCGCGGTGTCCTCGCCCAGACCGAGCACGTCCAGCCGTCGGCTCAACAGCAGCGCCACCACCAGCACCGCCGCGACGAGCGGCAGCGCGCGCAGCGACGCGTCCGCGTTGAGCTGGGCCAGGGAACCGCTGCCCCAGGCGTACAGGCCGGTGGTGTTCTCCTTGAACAGGATCAACAGCATGCCGGTGGCCGCGTCCAGGGCCAGCGCCAACGCCGAACCGGCGAGCACGAGTCGCGTGGTGGCGGTCCCGGCGGCGCTTCCGGCCAGCGCCAGGACGAGCGCGGCTGCCAGCAGGCCCCCGGAGAAGGCCACCAGGCCCGACGCCCACAGCGGGATGGCGAGGCCGAACGCGGCGACCAGCGTGAGCGAGAAGTAGGAGCCCGCTGTGACGGCGAGCGTGTCGGGGGAGGCGAGCGGGTTGCGGGTCACGGACTGGAGCAGCGCACCGGCCACACCCAGGGCGAAACCCACCGCCACACCGGCGAACAGGCGGGGGACCCGCGACCCCTCCAGCACGTGGGCGACCGGCACCCCGCCGACCTCGGCGCGCTCCCCGGCGAGGAACCGCACGAGGTCCCACCACCCCACGCCCGAGGTGCCCTGCGTGAGGTGCCACAGGCCCAGCGCGGCGACGGCGACGGCCAGGACGGCGACCACCGCCGCCCCGGCGGCCGCGCCGCGCGGACCCGGCCCCCGCGGTGGGGCCGTCCGGGGCCCGGCGGCGCGGAGGTCGCTCATGCCCCGGTGAGGGAGTCGACGAAGGCGTCGATCGCCTGCGCGGTCGAACGCGGGCCCCCGGCCCCCCACACGCGCGGCGGGAAGGCGTGCGCCCGGTCCTCCTTGACGGCGGGCAGGGAGGTCCAGATCGGGTTCTTGCCCAGCTCCTCCACGTAACCGCCGACGCCCTCGTCGTTGGCGTAGAAGAGGTTGGCCCCGCCCACTGCGGTCAGGCCCTCGACGTCGGTCTGCGCCAGCCCGTAGGAGGGGTCGACGCCGCCGTCACCGTAGGCGTCGTTGATGTCGTCGGTCCAGGCGGAGGTCATCCCCAGCTCCTCGCCGAGCGCGGTGAACAGCGCGCCCTGGCCGTAGGGGCGGATCGTGAGGTTCCCGCCCTGGAGCCAGCCGTCGAAGAAGAGGAAGTCGGTGGTGGGCAGGTCGACCCCCTCCACCTGCTCGCGGGCCTCGGCGAGGTGGTCGTCGAACTCGCGCGTGACCTGGTCGGCGCGTTCGGTGCGCCCGGTGGCCTCGCCGATCATCCCGAACACGTCGAGCATGTTGCCGATGGGGTCGGCCGGGTCGGCGCCCCGGGTGACCAGCACGGGCACACCCCGCTCCTCCAGCCGGGAGATGATCTCGTCGTCGGGGGAGGCGGCCTCCACGATGATCAGGTCCGGGTCCTGCGCGTACAGGGTGTCGAGGTCGGGCTCCTCGCGGCTACCGATGTCGGTCACGCCCTCGGGAAGCTCCTCGGCGCTCACCCACGTGCTGTAGCCCTCGGGATCGGCGACGGCCACGGGGGTGACGCACAGCGTGAGGGCGTCCTCGACCTGCTGCCACTCCAGGACGGCGACGCGTTCGGCGGGCTGGTCGAGTTCGACCTCGCGGCCGACGCCGTCGGTGAGCGCGACCGGGTCGCCGGAGGTGGCCGTGGTGTCCTGGGCACAGTCCTCGGACGCGGGGGCGGCCGGGGCATCGGAGGCGGACTCGTCGACGGTGGTGGTGCCGCACCCCGCCGCGGTGAGGGCGAGAGCCGCGGCGGCGAGGGCCGCGCGTCGGGTGGCGCTGGTCATGGTGGGTTCTCCCTGCTCTGTACTGCTCTGGAGACTGCTGTCGAGGGGGTGGGTGGAGGCGTGGGGGGCGGGGCCGCCGGAGAGGCGGACGGTCCGTTGGGCGCGGTCTACCGGCGGAGTTCGGCTCGTCGGCCGACCGGGTCCATGCGCAGGCGGCCGGTGACCGGGTCCTCGCTGACCTCGATCCGGATGCCGTAGACCTCGCTGAGGTGGTCGGTGGTGAGCACCTCGGCGGGAGGGCCCTCGGCGTGCGCGCGACCGGCGTTCAGGAGCAGCACCCGGTCGGCGACCCGCGCGGCGTGGTCGAGGTCGTGCAGCACGACCCCCACCGCGACCCCGTGATCCTCCGCCAGGTCGCGGATCAGGTCGAGGGTCTCGACCTGGTGGCGCAGGTCGAGGTGGTTGGTGGGTTCGTCGAGCAGCACCACGCCGGTGTCCTGTGCCAGGCAGGCGGCGAGCCAGACCCGCTGCATCTCGCCGCCGGAGAGCGCCCCGGCGGCGCGGTCGGCCATGTCCGCCACCCCGGTGGCGCGCATGGCGCGCCCGACGGCGTCCCGGTCCTCGGCGCTCGGTCCCGCGAACCCGCGCCGGTGCGGGTGGCGGCCGAAGGCCACGATCTCGCTGACGGTCAGCCCCTCCGGTACGGGCCGGGACTGGGCGAACAGGGTGACCTCCCGGGCGAACCGGCGCGCGCTGAGCAGGGACACCGGCCGTTCGTGCCCTCCGTCCGGGGCTCCGAGCGTCACCCGGCCGCCGTCGACGCGGTGGAGTCGGGCGAGCGAGCGCAGGAGGGTGGTCTTCCCGCTGCCGTTGGGGCCCACCAGGGCGGTGACCCGGCCGGAGGTCAGGGTCAGCGAGGTGCCGTGGACGACGGTGGTTCCGCCGTGGCTCAGGACGAGCCCCTCGCCGCGCAGGGCGCTCACGGGTGGCGCGGCGTCGGGCACGCCGAGGGGTCGGTGCGGGTGGGGTCCGCAGGGCCGATCACGCCTCCGGTTCGCACGGTGCGGCCGGGGCCGGAGCGGTGCGCGGGGGCGTCGGCGATGCCCGGCCCCTCGTGGCCGTTTCGGGCACGGGGCACGGTCGGACACGTGTGAGCAGGGCCGACGCCAGAAGAAGTTAGGTTAGCCTTCACTCACTCAGAATAGGATCGGCGGTGTCCTGGCCGCAATCAGGACTTCCGGACACCGGATACGGAGAACCGGTCAGCGCCCCCGCGTGCTCCCCGCGAAGGACCCCGGAGTCGTGCCCATCACCCGCCGGAACGCGTCGATGAACGTGCTGGTCTGCGCGTAGCCGAGCAGGTCGGAGGCCTCTTGTACCTCGTGCCCCTCGCTGAGTAGCACCAGTGCCCGGTGGATGCGCAGTGACTGCCGCCACTGCGCGAAGGACAGGCCGGTGGAGGCACGGAACGCGCGGCTGACCGTACGGGGACTCGTACCCAGGTCCCGCGCCCACTCCTCCAGGGAGCGGTCGTCGGAGGGGTCGGCCATCAGGGCCCGGGCGACCGCGTCAGCCCGGGGGTCGCCGGGCATCCGCAGCGCCAGTCGCGGAGCGGCGGGCTCCAACAGGTCGAACACGACCGCCTCCGCGCGGGCGCGCGCCTGGGCGTCGAGGTCCGTGCGGGACAGGTGGACCAGAAGCGACTCCAGGGGCGGGGTCATCGCGATGACCGTGGGCTCCCCGAACGCGAGGGGTGTGCGCTCCGGAGCGAAGAAGGCGTTGTGGAGCCCGGCCCCCGTCGTCAACCGACCCGCGTGCACCCGCCCCTCGGGAACCCACAGGCCGCATCCCTCGGAGACGGTGAACAGGCGGTCTCCCACCCGCGCGGTCAGTGCCCCGTGGCGCACCCACACCAGCTCGTGCGCCGGGTGCGCGTGCGGTTCCCACTCGGTGGGGCCGTCCGGAGCGTGCGACTCGGAGACGATCACGAAGGGCGACGGAGTTCCCTCGGGCAGAGCGGAGGCCCGCCGTAGCCGTGTCCTCGGCTCACGCCGCCAGACCCCCCGCCCGGCACCCTCCGAGGACGCCGCCGACCCGGTCACACGCACGCGCCCCCCAGCCCCTCGCTCCGCGTACCACCCGACACCGCAAAAATATCCGAATCGTCCCAGGTCATCGCACGCGGGGGCTCGTTTCCACGCCCACGGGGCGCGCCCGACTCAGCCGACGGCTGCGCCCTGCCCGGTGTTCGGGCGCACCCGCACCAGTTGGGCCAGCAGGGCCAGGACCGGCAGTTCCACGAGCGGGCCGACCACGAGGGCGACCGCGATCAGGGGGCGGTCCGGGAAGGCCGCCACCGCGATGGCCAGCGCGATGGGGGAGTTACGGGCGACCGTGACCATGGTCAGCGTCACCCGCTGGTCGGCGGGCAGCCGCAGCGCCCGGGACAGCCCCGTCGCGACCAGCGGCAGGAGGACGAAGAAGACCGCCAGGGGCGCCAGCAGGGCCACCAGGGCACCGAGGTGGTCCACGACCGTCCTCGCCTGCCAGGCGAACATCGCAAACACGGCCACGTACAGCAGCGGCAACACCAGGTTCCCGGCCGGTCCTGTGACACGGCGCTCGCGCCAGTCGGCGTCCCCGAACCGGGCCGACGCCCACCGCACCAGCATCGCCACCGCCAACGGCACCACCAGCACCAGCAGCACCGCCTCCGCGAGGGTGCCCGCGTCCACCATGGCGGCCCGTCCGCCCAACAGGAGCACGTACACCGGCAGCAACAGCAGTTGGAGGACCAGGTTGACGGGCAGCAGGGCGGCGGCTATACCCGTGTGCCCCCGTGCCATCGCGGTGAAGACCAGGTACCAGTCCGTGCAGGGGGTGACCAGCAGCAACAGCAGGCCGATGCGCAGGTCCGGCTGCCCGCCGAGCAGTCCCGCGCCCAGAGCCCAGGCCAGCGCCGGAGTGAACACGAAGTTCAGCACCAGACTGGCCGCCACCAGGGTCCGCGCCCGCCCCGCCTCGCCCACGTGGGCCGCGTCCATCTGGACGAACACCGCGGCGAGCATCACCAGCAGGGCGGGCAGTACCACGTGCTCGGCCGCCGGGCCGATCGGCAGCAGTAGGCCCGCGACCAGGCCCGCCGCCGCGGCCAGGGCCACGAACAGACTCTGGAGGCGTTCGGCGATCGACATCGGTTCAGTGCTCCTTGGCGGCGGGATCGAAGGCGCCCGGGATCAGGGCGGCCTCCCCGGCGGGGGAACCGGGGTCGGGACGGTGGTCGGGGTGGACGGACGCGTGCAGGTGCACACGGTGGGCCCTCGAGTCGGCTGGAAGGACAGCCGCTGGTGCGGGCCCGGGCGCGCGGGTGCCGATCACAGGGCGGCGAGGAAGTCCAACAACGCCCGGTTGACCTCCTCGGGGCGTTCCTGCTGGGTCCAGTGGCCGCACCCGGGCAGGGTGAGGTCGGCGCGCAGCCGTGGGACGATCCGGCGCAGCGACGCGCGCAGCTCGGGCACACCGCGCAGCGTGGTCACCATGTCCCGGTCACCCACCGCGTACAGGGCCGGGACCTCGATCCGCAGCCCCTCGAAGGCCGCCATCAGCCCCTGGTTGCGGTCGATGTTGCGATACCAGCCGAGAGGGCCGGTGAAGGCGTCCGGGGCCGCGTAGTCCTCGGCGAACACGGCCAGGTCCTCGGCGGTGAGCCACCCGGGCAGCTCATCGGGCTCGGGCAGGCTGTCCAGCAGCCCCACGCCCTCAGGGACGACCCAGGGCCGGGGCCGGTGCGCCCCGGAGGCCCCCACCAGCATCCGCCGCAGGAACGCCGCCGGGTCCGCCGCCAGCTCCGCCTCGGCACGCCCGGGCTCCTGGAAGCGGACCTGGTAGTAGCCCTCGCCGTAGGCGCGGCGGGACGACGCGATCGAGGGCACCCCCGCGGGCGGCACCGGGGGCACGCTCAGCCCCGCCACCGCGCGGACCAGGTCCGGCCGGAGCAGCGCCGCCGTCCAGGCGACCACCGCGCCCCAGTCGTGGCCGACCACCACGGCGTCCTCGGCACCCAGGGCACGGATCAGCCCGGTGACGTCGCCCACCAGGTGGGGCAGCGCGTACTCCTCGGGGGAGGGAGCGCGGTCGCTGCGGGCGTACCCGCGCTGGTCGGGGGCGACCACCCGGTACCCGGCGTCGGCGAGGGCGTCGAACTGGTACCGCCACGAGTACCAGCTCTCGGGGAAGCCGTGCAGCAGCAGGACCAGCGGCCCCTCACCCTGCTCGGCGACGTGCAGGCCGAGGCCGTTCACCCCGACGCGGTGGTGCCTGACGTTCAACACGACTCCTCTCGTGCCCCGAGGGGGCGGCGGACCGGTCCGGCGGGGCCAGCCTAGGGGAGCGGGGAGGACGGGCTCGGCTCACCGGAGCGGGCCCGCCGGGTTCGGGCCCGATCAGGTCTGGTGCCGCCCCCGATCAGGTCCGGACGGTGCGCTGGGGGACGATCACCGGGGTGCCCGACACCGGGTCGGTGAGCACCGCGGCCTCCACGGAGAACACCTCGCGCAGCAGGTCCTCGGTCACCACCTCGGACGGCGGCCCCTGGGTGACGATCCGGCCCGCCCGCATGGCCACGATGTGGTGGGCGTACCGGCAGGCCAGGTTGAGGTCGTGCAGCACCATCACCACGGTGCTGCCCCGCTCGCGGTTGAGGTCGGCGACCAGCTCCAGTACGTCCAGCTGGTGCGCCATGTCCAGGTAGGTGGTGGGCTCGTCCAACAGGAGCAGGTCGGTGCGCTGGGCCACCGCCATGGCGATCCACACCCGCTGCCTCTGGCCGCCGGACAGCTCGTCCACGTCGCGGTCGGCGAGCTGGTCGGTGCCGGTCGCCCGCAGCGCGTCGTCCACGGCCGCGTGGTCGTCCTCGCCCCACTGCCGCCACCAGCTCTGGTGCGGATGGCGGCCCCGGGAGACCAGGTCGCGCACGGTGATGCCCTCGGGGGAGGTGGGGGACTGCGGCAGCATGCCCAGCACCCGCGCGACCTCGCGGGACGGGGTCCTCGCCAGGTCCCTGCCGTCCAGGAGCACCGTGCCGCCGGAGGGCTCCAACAGCCGGGCCAGTCCGCGCAGCAGCGTCGACTTGCCGCAGGCGTTGGCGCCCACCACGGTCGTCACCAGGCCGTCGGGGACCTCCAGGGACAGGCCCGGCACGATCGGTTCCCCGCCATAGCCCAGGCGGAGGTCGCGGGCCTCCAGACGGGTGGCCCGCCCCCCGCCCCGGTTCTCGGTCTCGGTCATCGGGCGGTACCTCTCGATCCACGGCGTCGCTGCAACAGGTACAGCAGGTACGGGGCGCCGACCAGCGCGGTGAGCACGCCGACCGGGAGCTGCACGGGCAGCGCGGTGCGCGCCACCGTGTCGGCCACCAGCACCAGGGCGGCGCCGATCAGCGCGGACAACAGGGGCGGGATGTCGGGCACGGCGGCGATCCGCCGGGCGACCTGGCCCGACACCAGGGCGACGAAGGCCACCGGCCCGGCCGCCGCCGTCGCGAGCGCCGCCAGGCACACCGACACCAGCAGCAGCGTCCCCCGGGCGCGCCCGGTGCGCACGCCCCAGCCGGCGACCACGTCGTCCTCGAACAGCAGGGCGCGGTTGGTGTGCGCCATGACCAGCGCGGCGGGCAGCAGCACCGCCAGGCCGAGGCCGACCGGGAGGGCGTCGTCCCAGGAGCGCGTGTTCAGGCTGCCGGTGAGCCACACGGCCGCGCGCTGGGCGTCGTGCACCTCCACCACGGTCAGCAGGTACTGCGTGAACCCGGTCAGCGCCGCCGACAGCGCGATCCCGACCAGGAGGAGCCGCCGACCCCGCAGCGACTCGTCTTTGGACAGCAGGAAGATCAGCGCGGCGGCGCCCAGGCCCCCGGCGAGGGCCGCCACCGGGATCGGGACGACGCCGACGGGGCCGCCCAGCGTTCCCACGGCGATCACCCCGACGGCGGCGGCGGAGGCGCCCGCGCTGATCCCGAGGACGTCGGGACTGGCCAACGGGTTGCGCAGCACGCTCTGGCTGAGCCCGCCCGCCAGACCGAACGCCCCGCCGACCAGCACCGCGAGCACCACGCGCGGGAGCCGGACCTCCAGCACCGCGTAGACGGTGTTCTCCGCGCCCCGGCCGTGCAGCGCCGCCCACAGTTCGGCCGGGGCCGTGGGCCGGTCCCCCAGGCTCAGGGCCACGAGCGCGGCGACCACCACCACGGCCGCCGTGGCCAGGGTCGCCGCCACCACGCGCACGCGCGGCCGGGGTCGGGGAAGCAGGTCGAGGGCGCGGTGAGGACGGCCTCCGCGCACGGTGGCGGTCACAGGCCACGCTCCTTGGTACGCCGGGTCAGCCAGAGGAAGAAGGGGGCTCCGACCAGGGCGGTCACGACCCCCACCTGGAGTTCGCCGGGACGCGCGACCAACCGCCCCACGACGTCGGCGACCAGGAGGAGCAGCGGGCCGAGCAGGGCTGCGCAGAGCAGCAGCCGTCGGACGTCTGCGCCGACCAGCGCCCGCGCGATGTGCGGGATCACCAGGCCCACGAAGGCGATCGGCCCCGCCAGGGCGACGGCGGTGCCCGAGAGCAGGACCACCGCCGCACCGGCCAGCAGACGGGTCCGCGCGACCCGGACCCCCAGGGCGGCGGCGGTGTCGTCGCCCAGCGCCATCGCGTTGAGCGAGCCGGAGACCAGCAGGGCCAGCACGGCTCCCGCGACCATGAAGGGTAGGGCGGGCGGCAGCACCCCGGCTCCGGGCATGGTCAGCGCCCCGACCACCCAGAACCGGTACTGGTCCATGGTCGAGGCGCTCAGCAGCACGGTCGCTGAGGTCACCGCGCCGAGGAACGCGGTGGTGGCGGCGCCGGCCAGGGTCATGTTGACGGGGGTGAGGCCCTCAGGGGAGCGCCGGGCGAACGTGTACACCGCGGCGGTGGCCAGCGCGGCTCCCAGCAGGGCGAGCAGCACGCGCGGAAGGCCCGCGCCCAGGCCGAGCAGGGCGCTGCCCGCGACCACGGCGACCGCCGCCCCGGCGGAGATGCCCAGCAGCCCGGGATCGGCGAGGGGATTGCGGGTCACGGACTGGGCGAGCACCCCGGCCGCGCCCAGGCTCGCCCCGACGAGCAGGCCCAGCAGGGTCCGGGGGAAGCGCATCTCCCAGATGACGGTCGAGGCCACCCCCTCACGGCCGAACAGCCCCTGGAGCGTCTCGGCCGGGGACAGCACGCGCGTGCCGACGGCGAGGCTGACCAGGGCGGCGGCGACCAGCAGGACGAGGGCGCCGAGCAGGACCGTGCCGGTGGGCGCGGTCCTGCCCGGCGTGAGGGAGCGGAGTGTCACCGGAGGCTGTCGGCGATCTCGGCCAGGTCGTCCAGCACGTGCTCGGCGCCGGTCACGCCCAGCCCCAGGTACCAGGTCTCGTCGGGGATCTCCCGGACCAGGCCGTCCTCGGCGACGGCGGGTACCTCGCCCCACAGGGGGCCGTCCACGACGTTGGCCTGCTCGGTGGAGTCGGCCTCGCCGTAGGTGCCCCAGAGCACCCAGTCGCCCTCGGCGAGGGTGATCTCCTCGGGCGAGATCTCCAGGGCCAGTTCGTCGATGTCCTCGGCCTCGGGACGGTCAAGGCCGACGTCACGGAGGAGGACGCCGATGAAGGAGTCGTTGCCGTACAGGCGGGTGCGCCCGGCCATGAACCGCAGCATGGACACGGTGGGGACCTCGCCCGCGTTGGCCTCGACGATCGACGCGCCGACCTCGCGGGCGCGCTCCTCGTAGGAGTCGAGGAGATCGCGGGCCTGCTCCTCCTCGCCCAGGGCGTCCGCGTTGAGGAGGAAGTTCTCCTTCCAGAGCACGCCCGGTCGGGGCGCCAGGACGGTCGGGGCGATGTCCTGGAGGCGCTCCTTCAGCCCGTCGTCGTCGATCCGGAGCGTGGTGCCCAGGATGAGGTCGGGCTCCAGGTTCTTGATCTGTTCGAGGTCGAGCGCGTCGTAGGCGCCCAGGTCCACCGCGTCGCCGACCTCCATGTAGTCGGGGGCGATCCCGGCGTCGGCGGGGTGCGCGATTCCGACGGGCTCGATGCCCAGGGAGAGCACGTTGTCCAGCTCACCGGTGTCGAGGACGACGACCCGCTCGGGCTTGGCCGGGATCTCGGTCTGTCCGATCTCGCCGTTGGCGACGAGGTTGTCGACCACACGGGGGAACTCGCCGGGAGCGGCGTCCGTGCCCAGCTGGGCGGCGAGCTCGCGGACGTCCTGGAAACCCTCCTGGCCCGCGGCCACGTTCGACTGGTTGTCGCCGGTGCCGGAGGTGCCGGTGGTGCCGCAGCCGGTGAGCAGGAGCGCTCCCGCCACGAGGGCCGTGGTGAGGGTGGTGGTTCTGGACAAGGGAATCCTCTGATCGCTGATGGGTCGCCACGGGCGGTTCCCCGGAGGGCGGAGGCGGAGCGCGGGGCGGCCTCGGCCGCGCACGGGTCCGTCACCGTGCTGCCCGTGGTCCCGGAGGGCGCACGACGGCACCGGGGTGCCCGAAGAACACCCCGGTGCCCGATTTAGGTAAAGCTAACCTATAAGTCGTGCCCGTCGCCACTCGGGGGCGCCGAACTCCCTGGCCAGCCGGGTGGGGCCGGTCCGGTCATCGGCGGCCGCGAGGCGTCCGTCGCCCCCGGCGGCGTTCCCTGCGGCCCGGGGGGAGGTGTCAGCGCTCGCGACCGAAGGCCCACACCGACAGCGGCGCGAACACCGCGACCAGGGCGGCCGACCACACCAGCGCCAAGGCCACCGAGTCACCGGCGGGGGCGCCGGTGAGCAGGGCACGCGCGGCGTCCATGGCGTGGGTGACCGGGTTGGCTCCCGCCCAGGCCCGCAACCACCCGGGCAGCGTCTCCACCGGCGCGGCCATGCTGGTACCCAGCAGCAGGGGGATGATCGCGACGAAGGTGAGCGCCATGACCGCGCCCTCCTCGCGCAGCAGTACCCCCACGAACACCATCACCCAGCTCAACGCGAACCCGAAACCGACGGCGAGCGCGCACGCCGCCAACGCCTGCCCGGGACCGGTCTCCACCCGGAACCCCATCAGGTGTCCGATCGCGAGCAGGACGAGAACGGTGATCGCGTAGCGCACCAGGTCGGCGAGGACCGAGCCGAGCAGCGGGGCGAAACGGCTGATGGGCAGGCTCCGGAAGCGGTCGTAGACTCCCTTCTTCGCGTCGATGTTGATGGTCAGCCCGGAGGAGAGCATCCCGGCCACGCCCGCGCCCATGACCAGGACCCCGGGGAAGAGGTACTGGAGGTAGGCGCCGGTCGAGCCGGAGACGGACCCGCCGAACAGGTACACGAACAGGACGAGGAACATGCTGGGGGTCACCACGCCGTTCACCAGCGAACCGGGGTCGCGCAGTGACTTGGCGAGGCTCCGGCGGGCCAGGACCAGGCCGTGTCGCAGGAGCGGTGCGGGGCGCGGGGTGGGGCGGTCGGTCTCGGTGGTGTTCACGCGGTGTGCTCCTTCGCGGCGTCGGTGTCGTCATCGGTGCCGGTGCCGGTGTCGTCGTCGTTGTCGGTCCCGGTGCTCGGGGCCGTTCCTGTGAGGGCGTGGAAGACCTCGTCGAGGCTGGGCAGGTGGAGCGAGAACTCGGTCACCGCGATGCCTTCCTCCCGCAGCGCGTCGGCCACCTCCCAGGCGTCGGCGTCACCGCCGACCGGGACCGACAGGACGTGCCGGGTGTTCTCGGGGGGTCGGCCCGCGACCCGTTCCATGATCCGGGCGGCCCGCCCGGTTCGGTCGGGGTCGGCGGTGCGCAGTGACACCGCCTGTCCGCCGACCACGCGTTTGAGTTCGGCCGGTGTCCCCTCGGCGATCACGCGGCCCCGGTCGATCACCGCGATCCGGTCCGCGAGGGCGTCGGCCTCCTCCAGGTACTGGGTGGTCAGCAGGACGGTGGTGCCCTCGTCGGTGAGTGTGCGGACCATGCCCCACAGGTCCTCGCGCCGCCCGGGGTCGAGCCCCACGGAGGGTTCGTCGAGGAACACCACGCTGGGGCGCCCCACCAGGCTGGCTGCCAGGTCGAGTCGGCGCCGCATTCCCCCTGAGTAGGTGGAGGCGGGGCGGGCGGCGTCCTCGGAGAGCCCGAAGCGGGCCAGGAGCTGGTCGGCGCGGGCCCGGGCCTCACTGCGGCGCAGGTCCAGGAGCTGGCCGAGGAGTACCAGGTTGGCGCGGCCGGAGAGCTCGTCGTCGACCATCGAGGACTGCCCGGTCAACCCGATCAGGCGACGCGCGTCGGCGGCCCGGCGCACCACGTCGAACCCGCCGACCGCGGCGGTGCCCTCGTCGGGGCGGGCGAGGGTGGACAGGACGCGGATGGCCGTGGTCTTGCCGGCTCCGTTGGGGCCGAGGACCCCGAGCACCGATCCGGGGCGGGCCGCGAGGTCGACTCCGGCCAGCGCCGTCGTGCGTCCGAATCGTTTGACCAGGCCCCGGGCCTGGAACGCGTACTCATGCATGGCTCGCTTCGCCCTTCCGGAAGATTAAGATGATCTTGTCATTTGGATGTTGAGAGTATCTGAGTGCTCGTGGCATCTCAACGTAGGATGGGGGGACCGAGACGAGGAGGAAGATGGTCCGGCTCAACAGGGCGCAGCAGCAGGAACGCAACCGGGCGCGCGTGCTCGCCGCCGCCCGGGAGGAGTTCGCCGAACGCGGCTACCGCGACGCCAAGATCGACCGCATCGCCCACCGGGCCGACCTCACCCGGGGGGCCGTCTACTCCAACTTCCCGGGCAAGCGCGCCCTGTACTTCGCGGTGCTCGCCGAGGCGGCCGCCCGCGCTGAACCGGGCCACGCCCCCGCGTCCGGCGCTGACCCCGCCCAGGCCCTGGGCACCTTCGCCCGTGCCTGGGTGGCCCGCCTGCCCCTGACCGGCGACGAGGAGCGCGTTGGTGCCGAGCTCATGGGAGAGGTGGCCGCAGACCCACGGGTGGGTGCGGTGTTCTCCCAGCTCACAGCCCTCCAAGCGATCCTGCTCGGCCTGGCTCTGGAGAACCTGGAGGCCGGGTCGGAGCCCGGTCGACGCCGCGTCCGGACGGCCCGGAGCGTCCTGACCACCCTGCACGGAGCCGCGCAGCTGGCCGTCGCGGCGCCGGGGTTCGCGGACCCGTTCACGGTGATCCGCTCCTGCGAACGCCTGGCCGGGCTCGACCTGGAGGACGCCTGGCCCCTCCCGTACGTCGACCACCTCCCCGACGCCCGCGCCGTGGACGAACCGTGGTCCGCTCCCACGGGCGTCGACGTCCTGCGCGGCAAGGCGACCACGGTCGACGACGGCGTCGTGGCGGTGGTGGGGCTGCGCCGACTGGAGGCCGTGGAGGAGGCCCTGCGCGCCGCTCCCGAGGGGGCCCCGGTGACGGTCGTGCCCGTCACCACCGAACCCGCCGAACTCCTGCCGCTGGTCCGGCTGGCGCTGGCCGAGCTGCGGACCTGCCTGGTTCCGGCGTTTCCCGCGCGGTGCTGGGCGCGGCCGGTGTTCGTGCTCGACCCCGGGCTGGCCCTCGCGGCCGGTGCGGCCGATCCCCACGACGACCTCGAACTGGCCCTCCGTGTGCACGGGGGGCGGGTCGTCGCCCGGGCCGAGGGACGGGGCGCCGCGCACGCGGTGGGAGCGTTCGTGCCCGCCGGAAGCGGAGGGCGCGGATCGGCGGGGGGTCGGGCGGCGCGGTAGGCGGCGCCCGGGCCCCTCTCCGCCGGTGCCCGGCCGCGACGGGGTCGCGGTCCAGGCGTGCGGGGCTCCGGGAGCGGGAGCGTGGGTGTCGGCGGCGCGTGCCATGGGGTCCTCCCGCGTCGGCGGTGTCGAGGTTGGGGTGCTCGGGTCGGTGGGTTCGGCCGACCATGAAGTCAACCTAAGTTGACTTCCACCGAAAAGTCAACCTCGGTTGACTCGTGATGGTTCGAAGTGCCGACGACACCGCTGTGGCCTGCTGCGGGACACGCCACACACAGACTGGGACAGGCGCGCCCCCGGTGCGACACTGGGAGGCGCCGGAGACCCCCGCCCGGCCACGAGCGGGGGGTGGGCATGGCAGAGGGGCGCGAACCGGCCGGACCGCTCGGCGAGGGCGAACTCCTGTTCCAGAGCCTCGTCAGGTCCGTGCACGACAGCGGACCCGTGGAGGTGTTGGAGGCCGCCGACCGCTACGGAGCCTCGATCGGCCTCGGCAAGATCACCGTCCACCTCGTGGACCTGCAACAACGGCTCCTGGTGCCGCTCACCGGAGGGCCGATCCTCGACGTGGAGACCACCGTTGCCGGGGAGGCCTACCGCACGGACACCCTGCGGCTCGTCGAGGGCGGCGCCGACGCCCTCAGCCTGTGGCTGCCCCTCAAGGACGGTGCCGACCGCATCGGGGTCGTGCACATCAGGACCCCCTGCATCGACGAACCCACGCTCCGCCGCTGCCAGACCCTGGCCGCGCTGCTGGCGTTGGTCATCACGTCCAAACGCGCCTACAGCGACACCTACGTCCGCCGTACCCGCGCCCGTGACGTGCAGCTACGCACCGAGATGCTGCGCGCCTTCCTCCCGCCGCGGACCCTCGGGACCCGGCGCGGCGTCTCCACCGCCGTCCTCGAACCCGCCTACGAACTGGGCGGGGACGCCTTCGACCACTCCCTGACCCGCGACACCCTGCACGCGGTCATCCTGGACGCCATGGGCCACGACCTCGCCTCGGGGCTCACCGCGTCGGTCGCCATGGCGGGGGCCCGCAGCGCCCGCCGCAACGGCGCCGACCTGGCCGAACTCACCCAGAACGTCGAACGCGCGCTGGTCACCTGGCTCCCCGAACGCTTCTGCACGGCCATCTTCGCGACCCTGGACCTGTCCACCGGCGTGTTCTCGTGGGCCAACTGCGCCCACCCCGCTCCGCTGCTCATCCGCCGCCAGCGCCTGGTGGAGGGCGCCCTGGAACGCACGCCCGAGCTTCCGCTCGGCCTGGACGGGGTGGTGCCCGGCACCACCCCGCGCACCGTCCACCGGGCCGCCCTCGAGCCCGGTGACCAGGTCCTGCTCCACACCGACGGCGTCACGGAGGCGCACGACAGCGACGGGCGGATGTTCGGGCAGGAGCGCTTCGCCGACTTCGTCATCCGGGCCGCCTCCGCCGACGAACCCGCGCCCGAGACGCTGCGCCGGCTCATCCACGACATCCACGAACACCAGCGCGGCAGCTTCACCGACGACGCCACCATCATGCTGCTGGAGTGGACCCCCGACGCCACGGGGCGGGGATGACCGCCGGCGTCGGGCGGCTCACCAGAGGGCGAGGACCCGGCTGGGGCCGCCCGAGGCGTCCAGGCCGGGCAGGACGCCCACCGTGATCACGGCCCCGCTCGGAGGCAGCCGCTCCAGACCGGTCAGGGACTCCAGCCCCCACCGGTCGGCGCGCCCCACCACCTCGTGGGCGGCGAAGTCGGTGGACGCGCCCGGGTCCGTGCTGAGCGTGTCCACACCCGTTCCGGCGATGGCCCGCTCGGCGACCAGGAACTCGCAGGCCTCGGGGGAGAACCCGGGAAAGTGCCAGGAACCGTCCGCGGCCACGCCCC
The DNA here is from genome assembly GCF_040635075.1 of Nocardiopsis sp. NPDC007018. Classification (NCBI taxonomy): domain Bacteria; kingdom Bacillati; phylum Actinomycetota; class Actinomycetes; order Streptosporangiales; family Nocardiopsidaceae; genus Nocardiopsis; species Nocardiopsis sp. NPDC007018. The sequence goes on along the minus strand of NZ_JBEYHA010000013.1, from coordinate 75,862 downwards.
GGACCCGGTCGTCGCCCTCGGCCCAGCGGGCGCTCCACCCCGAACACATCAGGACCGCCGCCCCGGCCGGGATGCGCCCGTGGACGCGTTCGAAGGCGTGGACGTCGTCCACGGTCACCGTCGTGTCGGGGTCCTCGGCGGCCCGGGCCCGGATGTCGATCACCGCGGCCGGGGCGACCAGCTCGGACGGGTCGATGTCGGGTACCAGCCGTCCGCCCCCGATCACGTGTCCCGGCGCGTCCAGGTGGGTGCCGGTGTGCTCGGTCAGGCTCCACCTCTGGAGGTAGATCCCGAACTCCCCCTCGGCCGGTTGCGGTACGACGGTCTCCCGCACCGGTTTCTCGTCGTCCCAGGAGGCCATGCCGGGGGCGATCGTGTGGCTGAGGTCGGCCACCCGGCGAAAGCCCTTCGGCCAGGGGCGCGGCGTGGTGGGCGGGGTCGGCGGTCCGGCGGGCGCGGCGGGTCCGCCGTGCCCGGTTCGGGCCCTCACGGTCTCGCCGGTTCCGTGCAGGCACATGGCGTCCCCTTCGTCGTGGGTCCCTCGGGGCGGCGCCCGCGCGGGTGTGTGGGTATCACTCTCCCAGGCCTCGCGCGCGCGGGCCAGCCAAGGGCGGCGGTTCGGGAGCGCGTCGGCCTCAGGAGGGCGGCGGCACCCGGGAGGAGCACCGTCCGCGTCCCGAGCACCTCGGCGACGGGGCCCGCCAGGGCCTGACCCACCGGCAGCATCGCCACCGACCCCGCCACCTCGTAGGCGTGGATGCGGCCCAGGACCGGACCCGGTACCCGCGTCTGCACGCTGGTCATCCACATCACCCCCCAGAACCCCACGCACGCGCCGCTCACCGCCGCGCCCAGGGCCAGCCACGGAACCGCCGCCCCCAGGCCCACCGCCACCGAGTACGCACCCGCCCCGAAGAGCCCGACCGCCCCCGCGCGCAGCGGGTAACGCGGCCGTACGCGCATGGCCAGCACCCCGCCCAACGCGGTGCCTCCGCCCAGGGCCGCGCTGACCAGGCCGTACACCTGCGGTCCGTGCCCGAGGATGATCTCCGACGAGGTCAGCGGAATCTTGGGCCCCCACAGGGTCACCATGACCACCATCCACAGCAGGATCACCGACCACATCCAGGTCCGCGAGCGGAACTCGTGCCACCCCTCCACCAGATCGGCCAGGTACCCCGGTCCCTCCCCGCGCCGCCGCGCGGGCTCGCGCACCCGGATCAGCCCGAGCAGCAGCGCCCCCACCGCGTAGGTTCCGGCGTGTACCGCGAACACCCCGGCCGCCGACACCGTGGCCACCAGCACCCCCGCCACCGCCGGACCGACCAGCATCGCCAGGGCCTCGGCGGTGCGGATCACCCCGTTGGCCCCCTGCACGTCCCGGACCACCCTCGGCACCACCGAGGCCACCCCCGGCTGGAACGCCCCCGCCGCGATCCCGTTGACCGCCCCGATCAGGCAGATCTGCCAGAGCACCACGTGTCCGGTCAGGAACAGCACGGCCGCCGTTCCCTGCGTGACCACGCGCACCAGGTCGGCGCCGACCATCATCCAGCGCGCCCCCCAACGGTCGGAGAACACTCCGCCGAAGACCACGAACCCCACGAAGAACACGGTGAAGGCGGCCATCGCCAGACCGACCCCGCTCGCGCCCATCCCGTGGGCGAGCAGGCCCGCGGCCAACGCCACCGGCAGCATGCCGTCACCGGTCTTGGCCACCGCCCGCGCCGCGAAGAAGAGGGTGAAGTCCCGTGTCCACACGCGCGGACCGGGTTCCCGCAGTGGTGCCGGTGTTCCGGGCGGCTCCCGGTCCAGCTCTTCCCCTGCCTGGCCGTGCTCCATGGGGCACCCTCCGTCACCCCCGCGCCGGTCGCGGGGGCCTGTGCACCCTACCGGTCCAGACCAGTTGCCTCCAGGGGCTGACGGCCTCGGGAAACACCGCCGACACCGCCGCGATTCTCCTCCCCAACGGGGCACCCGGAGCGGTTGAATGGTGGGCCGTCCACGAGAAGAGAAGGAACCCATGCCCGAACCCAGCGCCGACTGGTGGAAGTCCAGCGTCGTCTACCAGATCTATCCGAGCAGCTTCAAGGACAGCGACGGGGACGGCGTCGGCGACATCCCCGGGGTCATCGAGAAGCTGGACTACCTCCAGCTCCTCGGGGTCGACGTGGTGTGGCTGTCGCCCGTCTACCCCTCGCCCTGGGACGACAACGGATACGACGTCAGCGACTACACCGGCATCGACCCCCGGTTCGGCACCCTGGAGGACTGGGACCGGCTCCGGGACGGGCTCCACGAGCGGGGCATGCGCCTGGTGATGGACCTCGTGGTCAACCACACCAGCGACCGCCACCCCTGGTTCGCCGCCTCACGCGCGGGCGACGAGGACAAGCGCGACTTCTACTTCTGGCGTCCCGGTCGCGACGGCGGCCCGCCCAACAACTGGGGGTCGGTGTTCTCCGGCCCCGCCTGGACCTACGACGAGGGGCGCGGCGAGTACTACCTCCACCTGTTCAGCCCCTCCCAGCCGGACCTGAACTGGGAGAACCCGAAGGTGCGCGCGGCCGTGCACGAGGTGGCCCTGTGGTGGCTGGCGCGCGGCGCGGACGGGTTCAGGATGGACGTCATCAACTTCGTGTCGAAGAACCCGGCGCTGCCGGACGGGCCGGTGCGCGGCGAGTACGGTGACTTCACCCGGCACGCGGTGAACGGGCCGCGTCTGCACGAGTTCCTGCACGAGTTGCACGAGACCGCGTTCACCGGACGCGACGTGCTCACGGTCGGTGAGATGCCGGGGGTGGGCGTGGGCCAGGCACGCGTCCACACCAACCCGGTCAACCGCGAACTCGACATGGTGTTCCAGTTCGAGCACGTGGACCTGGACCACGGACCGGGCGGCAAGTTCGACCCGCGCCCCCTGGACCTGGCCCGGCTCAGGGCCTCGCTCAACCGCTGGCAGGCGGGGCTCGACGACCACGGTTGGAACAGCCTCTACTGGAACAACCACGACCAGCCGCGGGTGGTCTCGCGCTTCGGCGACGACGGGCGGTACCGGGTGGAGTCGGCGACCGCGATCGCCACCACGCTGCACATGATGCAGGGCACCCCCTACGTCTACCAGGGCGAGGAACTGGGCATGACCAACGCCCACATGGACGACATCGCCGACTACCGCGACCTGGAGACCCTCAACCACCACCGTGCCGTGGTGGGGTCCGGGCGGGTCGACGAGGCGACCGCCATGGCCGCGATCGCCCGGATGAGCCGGGACAACGCGCGCACCCCCATGCAGTGGACCGCGGGAGAGAACGCCGGGTTCACCACCGGGACGCCGTGGATCGGCGTCAACCCCAACCACACGCGCGTCAACGCCGAGGCGGCCGTCGCCGACCCGGGGTCGGTCTTCCACCACTACCGCCGACTGATCGCGCTGCGCAAGGAGCACGCGGTGATCGCGCGCGGGCGGTTCGCGCCGTTGCTGGAGGAGGATTCCAGGATCTACGCCTACACCCGGGCCTACAACGGCCAGACGCTGCTCGTCCTGGCCAACTGGAGCGACCGGGAGGCGGCGGTGGACCTGCCCGAGGACGTGGTGGGGCCAGAACCGGAGCTGCTCATCGGCAACCTGCCCGATCCCGGGTCGGTCCTGGACCCTCTGCGCCCGTGGGAGGCCCGCGTCCACCTCGGCCGCTGACGCTCCGGAGCACCGGACCCGCGCCCGCACCCGGCCCGTGAGTACTGTGTGGGGCAGCCGATCGAGCGGGAGTGGGGCTGACATGAGGGTCGTCATCGTCGGAGCCGGTGTGGGCGGGCTCGCCCTGGCGCGGGGGCTCACCGGCCGGGGCCACGAGGTCGAGGTGCACGAACGCGCGCCCGAACCGCGCGCCGAAGGGGCCGGAGTCGGTCTGTACCCCAACGGCACCGCCGCCCTGCTGGAGCTGGGGGTGGACACCACGGGTGTCGGACGGCGCCTGGACGGGGTGGAGCACCGCGACCCCTCCGGGCGGCTTCGCCACACGCTCGACGTGGACGCCGTGGGCGACCACTACGGGTCCGGGAGCCGGACCGTTCCCCGGCGCGCCCTCCTGGACCTGATCGCCGAAGGGCTCCCGGAGGGCACCGTGCGCCACGGCCGCGTGTGCACCCGGGTGCGCGTCAATCCCGACGGCACCGTGAGCGCGCTCTTCGGGGACGGCACCGGCTCCACGGGCGACGTGGTGGTCGGCGCGGACGGTGTGCGCTCGGCGGCCCGGCGCGACCTGTGGGAGGGAGACCGGTCCCGGCCCACCGGCTGGGCCAGCTGGCACGGGCTCACCCGGGTGCCCGTGGACCTGGCGGCGGGCACGGTCGCGGCCGTGGTCCAGGGGCGCCAGGGCCTGTGCGGGATGGCGCCCGCCGGGGACGGGCTCGTGCAGTGGTGGTTCGACGTGCGCTGGCGACCGGACATCCCCCGGCCCGCCTCACCGGTCGGTGTGCTGCGCCGCCTGTTCCGGGACTGGACCGACCCGGACGTGCGCGCCGTCCTGGAGCACGTGGAGGACGAGGACCTCACGCTGTTCGAGCACGCGCGCCACCGGGTGCCCCGGGTCTGGGGCGAGGGCGGGGCGACTCTGCTGGGCGATGCCGCGCACGCCTTGCCGCCCTCCAGCGCGCAGGGGGCCAACCAGGCCCTGGAGGACGCGTGGGCGCTGACCCTGGCGCTGTCGGGAGAGGGGGCCGGAGCCGACCCCGCCGCCGCGCTGCGCCGGTACGAGTCGGTGCGCCGGGGGCCGGTGCGGTTGGCGTCGCTGGCCTCGGGTGCGGAGGCCCTCACACGGTTGCCCGCACCCCGGTTCCTGGGGGCCGAGCGGATCGACTCGCTGGTCACCCGACAGTTCGTGGGCTATCTGGGCGGGGTGAGCAACGTCCTCACCGGCCGCCGTCCCTGAAAAGCTGCCCCAGGAACAACACCAGCGCCTCAGCGCACTCCAGTCGCCCGATTCACGGAATCGGGCGACTTTCTCGTGTCCTGAGGAGTTCCTTGTCCGCGAGGGCCGCGAGGGGAGCCGCCTGGGAGGTTCAGATTTTTTGAAACTCGCCGAAGTGAGGTTAGACTAACCTTGCTTGATGTCGGGGTTCTCCCGTTTTGTTGGTTCCTTCGTGCTGCCCTCCACCGAGGCCACCCCCCGCACGCGCAACCGGCCCGCCCACAGCGACGCGGCCGCTCCCCGTGACGAAGAAAGCAGTGAACATGCACTCCACCCTGCGCCGAAGCGGCGGCATCGCCCTCACCACGGCCCTCGCGCTCGGCCTGGCCGCCTGCGGCACCGACACCGGGGACACCCCCTCGGAGGTGAACGCGGACGGCACCTTCCCCGTCTCCGTCGAGAGCGCCCTCGGCACCGCCGAGATCTCCGAGCGGCCCGAACGCGTCGTCACCCTCGGCCAGGGCTCCGCCGAGACCGCCATCGCCCTGGGCACCGTGCCGGTCGGTATCGAGAGCTACGAGTGGGGCAGCGACGACACCGGGTACCTGCCGTGGATTCACGAGGCCGTCACCGCATCCGGCGAGGAACTCCCCGAACAGTTCGCGGGCGCCGACGACATCGACTTCGAGGCGATCATCGAACTCGCCCCGGACGTCATCCTCGCCCCCTGGTCCGGGGTGACCCAGGAGCAGTACGACATCCTCACCGACATCGCCCCCACGGTCGCCTACCCCGACCTCGCCTGGAGCACCGACTGGGACGAGCAGATCGAGATCATCGGCCGGGCGCTGGGCCAGCCCGAGGAGGCCGAGGAGCTCGTCACCGAGATCGAGGGCCGGTTCGAGGCGGCCGCCGCCGAGAACCCCGACTTCGCCGACCTCACCTTCTCCTACGTCTACACCGACGGCCCCGGCACGCTCGGCGTCTTCCTCCCCGACGAACAGCGCGTGGCCATGGTGCGCGGCCTCGGGCTCCAGGTGGACCCGGTCGTGGAGACCTTCCCCGAGACCGAGGGCACCGACTCCGCCCTGGTGGGACTGGAGAACGCCGACCGGTTCGGTGACAGCGACCTCGTCTTCACCTTCTACACCGACGCCGAGACGCGCGCCGAGATCGAGTCCCAGGACCTCTACGGCTCCATCCCCGCCATCGAGCGCGGCTCCGTGGTCACCAGCGACGACAACTCCTTCGTCACCGCCTCCTCCCTGATCAACCCGCTCACGGTGCCGTGGGTCATCGACCGGTACGTCCCCCTCATCGAGGAGGCCGCCGGGACACTGGACGACTGAGGCGGACCGGCGACGTGATCGTGAAGACAGCCGCGGCGCCGCACCGCACCGGGCCCGCCCGCGCCGCGCTCGCCCTGGGCGCGGCCGGGGCGGTCCTGGCGGGTGCGGTCCTGCTCAGCCTCGTGGCGGGCAGCAAGCCCACCTCGCCCGCGGAGGTGTGGCAGGTGTTCGCCGGTACGGCGGACCCGCACACCACCGCCGTGGTCGAGAGCCGCTACCCGCGCACCCTCCTCGGGATCGTCGCGGGAGCCGCGCTGGCCCTGTCCGGCACCCTCATGCAGGGGGTGACTCGCAACCCTCTGGCCGACCCCGGGCTGCTGGGGGTCAACGCCGGGGCGGCGGCCGCCGTGGTCACCGCCACCGCCCTGCTCGGACCGGCCTCCACCACCGCCACCGTCTGGTGGGCGCTGCCCGGTGCGGTACTGGCCGGGCTGGCCGCCCACACGGTGGGCACCCGGGGCGGAGACGGAGGCATGGTTCGCCTGGTCCTGGCCGGTGCGGTGGTCTCGGCGGTGCTCACGGCCTACGTGCAGGCGGTGTCGCTGAGCATGCCGGACGTGTTCGACAGCTACCGCTACTGGGTGGTGGGATCGCTGGCCGGTCGCGGGTTCGACGTGGTGCTCGCGGTCCTGCCGGTGCTCGGCGCGGGGACCCTGCTGGCACTGCTGGTCACGGGGTCGCTCAACGCCCTGGCCCTGGGGGAGGAGGCGGCGGTGGCCACCGGCGCCAACGTGTTCCTGGCGCGCTCGGGCGGACTCTTGGGGGGCACCCTGCTGGCGGCGGGGGCGACGGCGGCGGCGGGACCGGTCGCCTTCGTCGGCCTGGCCGTCCCGCACGTGGTGCGCGGGCTGGTCGGGGTGGACTTCCGGCTCCAGGTGCCCTTCGCCCTGCTGGTCGGTCCCTCCCTGCTGCTGGTGGCCGACGTCGTGGGCCGCACCCTGGTGCGCCCGATGGAGCTGATGGTGGGCGTGGTCACGGCCTTCGTGGGGGCGCCCGTGCTGTTGTACGTGGTCCGAAGGTCGAGGGCGGGGACATGAACCTCGGAGTCCGATCCGCGCCGGTGTCCTCCGCGACCCCGGTGGCGTCACCTCCGTTCCCGGTCCTGCGGCTGGGCCGGTTCGTCGCCCTACCGCTGCACCGGCGCTCGCTGGTCGTGGCCCTGGCGCTTCTGGTACTCCTGTGCGCGGCGGCCGCCGCCACCCTCAGCCTGGGCCGTCTTGGCGTGCCCCTCACGCAGCTGCCCGCCGTCCTGTCCGGACGCGGGGAGGCCGCCCACCTGTTCGCCCTCGAACGGTTGCGCGGCCCCCGGCTGGCCGTGGCGGCGGGGACGGGGATCGCCCTGGGACTGGCCGGCGCGCTGTTCCAGTCGGTCACGCGCAACCCGCTGGGCAGCCCCGACGTGATCGGCCTCGGAGCGGGCGCCGGGGCGGGCGCGGCCTTCGCCGCGCTCATGCTCCCCGGGATCGTGCCCGTGCCGATGGGCGCCCTGGCCGGTGCGGCGCTGGCCGTGGCGGTGGTGGCCTCCGTGACCGGGACCGGGCTGCGCGACCCCGGCCGGCTGATCGTCGCGGGCATCGGCGTGGCCGCCATGGCCCAGGCCTTCACGCACTTCGTGGTGTCGGTGATGGCCCGGGACAAGGCCAGCGTGCTGGCCGCCTACGTCAACGGGAGTCTGGGCGCCCGGTCCTGGGACCACGCCGCCACCGTGTGGCTCGCCCTCGCCCTGGCGGTGCCGCTGCTCGTGCTCCTGGCCGGGCCGGTCGCGCTCAACGAGATGGGTGACGAGCTCGCCGACGGGCTCGGGGCCCGTGCGTCCGGCACCCGGACGGCCGCGGTCGTGCTCTCGGTGGTGCTCTCGGCCGCGGCGGTGAGCGTGGCCGGGCCGATCGCGTTCGTGTCCCTCACCGCGCCGCAGATCGCCCGCAGGCTCAGCGCGGCGCCCGGCCCCAACCTGGCGCTCTCCGCGTTGGTCGGGGCGCTGCTGCTGGTGTCGGCCGACCTGGCCGTGCAGCACGCGCCGGTCGCCGAGGGGCTGCCCGTGGGGGTCCTGACCCTGGCGATCGGCGGTGTGTACCTGGGCTACCTGCTCATCCGTGAATGGCGAAGGGGAAGACTGTGAGCCGTGAGACCACTCCGGTCCTGTCCGCCGAGGGGCTCACCCTGGGCTACGGGGCCGATCCGGTCGTGCGCGACCTGGACCTGACCGTGTCCGAGGGCGAGTTCACGGTGATCGTGGGCCCCAACGGCTGCGGCAAGTCCACGCTGCTCAAGGCGCTGGGCCGGGTGAACCGGCCGGTGGCGGGCCGGGTGCTGCTGCACGGGCGCGACGTGCGCTCCCAGCGGCCCAAGGCGGTCGCCCGCCGGCTGGCGCTGCTGCCGCAGAGCCCGCTGGCACCCGAGGGCATCACGGTCCGCGCGCTGGTGGCGCGCGGCCGCTTCCCGCACCACACCCTGCTGCGCCAGTGGGTGCCGGAGGACGAGGCGGCGGTGGCCGGAGCCCTGGAACTCGCCGGGCTGGCCGGACTGGCCGACGCGCGGGTCGGCTCGCTCTCGGGCGGGCAGCGTCAGCGCGCCTGGGTGGCGATGGTGCTGGCCCAGGACAGCGGCACGCTGCTGCTGGACGAGCCCACCACCTACCTGGACATCGCGCACCAGTACGACCTGTTGGAGCTGTTCGCCGACCTGCACCGGCGCGGCCGCACCGTGGTGGCGGTGCTGCACGACCTCGCCCAGGCGGCCCGCTTCGCGACGCGCATGGTGATGATGGACGGGGGAGCGGTGGTCGCGGACGGCGCGCCCGAGGAGGTCGTCACGGCCGAGCGGGTGGCCCGGGTGTTCGGGCTGGCGTGTGACGTGGTGCCCGACCCCCGGACGGGGACTCCGCTGGTCGTCCCGCACGAGCGGGCGCGCACGGGGGCCTGAGTTCAGGCGTGCGCCGGACCGGGGCCGGGTTCCTCCGGCGGCTCGGTCGTGTGCCGCTCGGGGCGTTCGGCCTTGTACCGCTCCCACTGCTCCAGCAGAACGTCGTGGTAGCCGTCCAGCCAGGTCATGTAGTCGTACATGTTGTGCAGCCGGGTGCGGGAGGACGGACCCAGGTGGGGGAGGCGTTCGAGCGCGGAGGCGGCCAGGTCGCGCTGTTGGCGCAGGTAGCCGCGTTCGTTGCGCAGGAACCCGCCCCAGACGTCCTCGTCCATGCTGATCAGTCGTGAACGGCTGTCGGGGGAGTCGACCAGGGTCACGAACCCGAGCTCGCGCAGGCGGCGCACCGACTGTGAGACCGATCCGCGGCTCACTCCGGCGCCCTCCGCGACGGCCTCGGCGCTCACGGCGTCCCGGTCGGCCACCAGCAGGTAGCCCACGATGCGCCCCTCCGCTTTGGGTCGTCCCTGGGACTGCCAGTAGGCGGCGAAGCGCCCGACGAAGTCGTCGCGGAACTCCTCGGCGCCGACCTCGCCACCGTCCGCCTCCACGGTGTCCAACGCCTGTTCCTCCCGTGCACCCTGCGTCATGGGGCCACCCTAGCGCCCGGACGGGCGCCCCCTCTCCGGTTCCGCCGGACGGGCGCGAGAGGTGCGGCGCAGGGGTTCCAGCAGCCCCGCCAGGGCCGTCCAGACCTCCTCCAGGTCCCCGTCGCCACCGGTGTCCGCGAGCCACAGGGCCGCCTCGTTCATGGCTCCCGAGAGCAGGTGCGCCAGGGGAGCCACGGGACGGGGGTCGATGACGCCCGCGTCGACGAGCGCCGTGAGCGACTCGGTGAGGTGGTGGGCGGAGGAGGCCTCGTCGAGGGCGCGCCACTCACGCCAGCCCAGGACGGCGGGGCCGTCCACGAGCATGATCCGGCGGACGTCGGGGGCGGTGCTGGCGGTGAGGAAGGCGCGGCACCCGGCGGTGAGCTGGTCCCAGGGGTGGGTGTGGGCGTCGGCGGCGGCGGCCACGGCGGCCCCCACCTCCTCCTGGGTCTGGGCCAGGACCGCGCGGAACAGGTCGGCCTTGCCGTCGAAGTGGTGGTAGAGCGCGCCCTTGGTGACCTGGGCGGCGTCGACGATCCCGGCCAGGCCCACCCCGGTGTACCCGTGCTCGGCGAACAGGCGCCGCCCCTCCCGAAGAAGGGTCCGTCTGGTCCTGGCTCGCTGCTCGGCCCGTGCGCCCGTGTCCCTGGTCATCGACCCCCCTGTTGACATACCGACGGTACGTGAATAGCGTAGCTCAACATACCGTTGGTATGCGAAAGGAACGCCATGCGCCTCACCAGCTTCTATCCCGTGCTGTGCACACCCCGCCTCCAGGAGAGCCACGACTTCTACACGCGGTGGTTCGGCTTCGAGGACACCTTCGTCGCGGACTGGTACGTCAGCCTGCGCAGGCCCGGTCCTCCGGACCACGAGCTCGCCCTGGTGGCGGCGGGCCACCCGACCCTGCCCGAGGGGTACCGGACCGCCGCCGCGCAGGGGGTACTGCTCAACGTCGAGGTCGCCGACGTCGACGCCGAGTGGCGCCGCCTGGTCGTCGACGGCGGGCTGGAGCCCGTGCTCACGCTGCGCAGCGAGGCCTTCGGGCAGCGGCACTTCATCGTGGCCGACCCCGCGGGGGCCCTCGTCGACGTCATCACTCCGATTGACCCCTCCGAGGAGTACGCCGACCAGTTCCTCGACTGAGACGCCCCGGAGCCCACCGTCCCGCCGCCGGACCCGGACGCCCCGTGCGCGCGGGGTACCATCCGGTCGGTATGCTGGCCGGGGCGGTGGTCAGGAGCCCCGCCGTGGGGAGACCCGGGGCACGAAACGAGGCGGGACATGGCGCGAGAACAGCGGACGGCCGAGGTCGGAGCCGGGCGCGGGACCGTGCCCGAACGGCTCCTGGAGGCGGCCACCCGGCTCTTCGCGGAGAAGGGCTTCGAGAGCACCTCGGTCCAGGAGGTCGTGGCCGCCGCCGGTGTCACCAAGGGGGCGATGTACCACTACTTCGGCTCCAAGGACGACCTGCTGTACGAGGTCTACGCGCGTGTCCTGCGCATGCAGACCGACCACCTGGTGGAGATCTCCTCCCGGGAGGAGCCCGTCGCCGAACGGGTCCACGCGGCCGCCGCCGACGTGATCGTCACCAGCGTCGCCAACATGGACGACACCAAGATCTTCTTCCGGTCCATGCACCAGCTCGCCCCGGAGAAGCAGCGTGACGTGCGGGCCGAGCGCCGCCGGTACCACGAACTCTTCCGGGCGATGGTCGAACAGGGCCAGGAGGAGGGGGTTTTCCGCACCGACGTCCCCGCCGACCTCGTCGTCGACTACTTCTTCGGCTCCGTGCACCACCTGGGCACCTGGTACCGGCACGACGGTGAGCTCACCGGCGACGACGTGGGCCGCCACTTCGCCGACCTGCTCATCGCGGGCCTGCGCCCGCTGGCCTGAGGCACACGGGCCGCGTTCACGGGCCCGGAACCCGTTTCGCCCGCCCCCGCCGAGCGGCGCCGGGGCCGGAGCGCCCGGCCCCGGCCACGGCCACGGCGGCGACCCCGGCGACGACCGCGCCCGCCAGGCCGTGTTGTACGGCCTAGGGTGTGTTTTGTGGATGCTTTCGCCTTCTGGCGGCGGAGCCGCCAGCACCGCGAGCGGCCGCCAGGCCATCTCTCGCAAGACGATGAGCGACGGTCAGCCCGGGTTTGGCTGTCCGAGCTTCATCGGCGCAGCGAGAGGCAGCCTGGCCACGCGAGCGCGGAATGATTCACAAAACAGGCCCTAGGCGTACCTGCGCAGCTCGGCGCGGGCCAGCGAGCGCAGGTGCACCTCGTCCGGGCCGTCCGCCAACCGCAGTGAGCGCACCCCCGCCTGCCATCCGGCCAACGGGGTGTCCTGGCTGACGCCGGCGGCACCGTGCGCCTGCACGCACCGGTCCAGAATCCACTCCACCGTGCGCGGCGTGGCGATCTTGATGGCCTGGATCTCGGTGTGCGCCCCCTTGTTACCCACCGTGTCCATCAGGTACGCGGTCTTGAGCACCAGCAGACGCAGCTGTTCGATCGCCACCCGGGCCTCGGCGATCCACTCGCGGACCACGCCCTGCTCGGCCAGCGGACGGCCGAACGCCACCCGGTCCAACACCCGTCGGCACGTCAGCTCCAGGGCGCGCTCGGCCATGCCGATGGAGCGCATGCAGTGGTGGATGCGGCCCGGTCCCAGCCGGGCCTGGGCGATGGCGAACCCGTCGCCCTCCCCGCCCACGAGGTGGTCCGCGGGTACGCGGACGTCGTCGAGGAACACCTCCGCGTGGCCGCCGTGGCCGCTGTCGTCGTAGCCGAACACCCGCATGCCGCGCTCGATCCGCAGCCCCGGGGTGCCACGGGGTACCAGAACCATGCTCTGCTGCCGGTGCCGCTCGGCCCCGGGGTCGGTCTTGCCCATCACGATGAGGACCTCACAGGCGGGGTCGAGCGCGCCGGTGATGAACCACTTGTGGCCGTTGACCACGTACTCGTCGCCCTCACGGACGATCCGGGTGGTGATGTTGGTGGCGTCGGAGGAGGCCACCTCCGGTTCGGTCATGGCGAAGGCGGAGCGGACGCGCCCGTCCAGCAGCGGCTCCAGCCACCGCAGCTTCTGCTCCGGGGTGCCGAACATCGCCAGCACCTCCATGTTGCCGGTGTCCGGGGCGGAACAGTTGAGCGCCACCGGGGCCAGCTGGGGGCTGCGTCCGGTGATCTCGGCCAGCGGCGCGTACTGGAGGTTGGGCAGCCCGCCGTGCTCGGGGTGCCCGGCCAGGAAGAGGTTCCACAGCCCCCGGCGGCGGGCCTCGGCCCGCAGCTCCGCGACGACCGGCGGCGCCGACCAGGGGCTGGCGCGCTCGGCCAGCTGGGCGGCGAACACGGGTTCGGCGGGATAGACGTGCTCGTCCATGAAGTCCAGCAGCCGGGACCGCAGCTCCTCGGTCCGGGCGTCGTACGCGAAGTCCATCGCTCCTCAGTCCTCCTCAAGAACGGAACGCGCCCGACGGACCAGGGGGGCGACGACGTCCCCGATCCCGTCGAAGCCCGCCCCCACGGTCAGTCCGCGCGTGTGCCGGTAGTGGATGCCCTCGGCGATCACCGCGAGCTTGAAGCAGCCGAAGGCCACGTACCAGCCGATCCGGGACACGTCCCGTCCGGTCGCGGCCGCGTAGGTCCGCGCCAGTTCGGCGGAGTCGGGGAACCCCTCGGCGGAGGTGGCCGGCCGGGCCCCGCCGATGACGGGCTGTTCCCGGTAGACCAGCATCAGGCCGAGGTCGACGAGCGGGTCGCCGAGGGTGGCCATCTCCCAGTCCAGGACGGCGGTGAGGCGGCCGTCCCCGGTGACCAGCACGTTGTCCAGCCGGTAGTCGCCGTGCACGATCGCGGGCGCTCCCTGCTCGGGGAGCGTGGCGGCGAGCCGGTCGCGGAGTTCGTCGACGCCGGGGATGTCACGGCTGCGCGAGGCCTCCAGCTGTCGGCTCCACCGGCGTACCTGGCGTTCCAGGAACCCGTCCGGGCGGCCGAAGTCGCCCAGGCCCACCGCCTCGGGGTCCACGGCGTGCAGCGCGCCGAGCGTGGCGATCAGCGCGCTGGCGATCGAGCGGACGCCCTCGGCGCCGAACGGGGCGATCTCGTCCAGGGTGCGCAGCGGGGTGCCCGCCACGTGCTCCATGACGTAGAACGGCGCGCCCAGGACGTCGGGGTCCTCGCACAGGACGTGCGTGCGCGGCACCGGGACGTCCGTCCCGCGCAGCGCGCTCATGACCCGGTACTCGCGGGGCATGTCGTGGGCGGTGGCCAGAACGTGCCCCAGGGGCGGGCGGCGCACCACCCACGAACCGGTGCCGTCGGTGACGGTGTAGGTGAGGTTGGACTTGCCGCCCGTGATCATCCGGCCCCCGAGCGGCCCCGCGACCAGGCCGGGCGCCGCGCGGTCCAGGTACGCGCGCAGCCGTTCGAGGTCCAGGCCGGGCAGCGCCTCGCTCATGTCCGCTCCTCGGTCGTGAACACCCGGGCCTGGATGCGGCGCATCCCGGCCAGCCAGGCGTCGGTGTCGGTGGCCCTGGCCGCGTAGTAGTCGGCGACGCGGGGGTGCGGCAGGATGAGGAAGCGTCCGTCGGCCAGTCCGGCGAGCGCCGCCTCGGCGACCTCCTCGGGGCTGATGGCCTCCCCTTCCAGGATGGCCCTGCCCTCCGGTCCGGTGGAGTCGAGCATGTCGGTGCGCACGCCCAGCGGGCACAGGCACTGGGTGGTGACGCCCCGGTCCCCGTAGGTGGCCGACATCCACTCGCCGAAGGCCAGAGCCGCGTGCTTGGTCACCGAGTACGGAGCGCTGCCCAGCATGCTGAGCAGCCCGGCGGCCGACACGGTGGTGAGCAGGTGTCCACGGCCGCGTTCGAGCCATCCGGGAAGCAACAGGCGGGCCGCACGCACGTGAGCCATCACGTTGACCTGCCAGGACAGGTCCCAGTCGGACTCCGGCGCCTCAGGGCCTCCGTGGACGCCGACCCCGGCGTTGGCCACGTAGAGGTCGATTTCGTCCAGGTGCTCCCGGGCCCGGGCGACCAGGTGGGCCACGCCCTCCTCGGTCGCGGCGTCGCCGGGAACGGCGGTGCCGCCGACCTCCCGGGCCACCGCGTGCGCGGCGTCCGCGTCCAGGTCGTTGACCACGACCCGTGCACCGCCCCGGGCCAGGCCTCGTGCCAGGGCCGCGCCGATCCCGTTGCCGCCGCCGGTGACGACGGCGCCGATCCCGTTGGGGTCCATGGTGCTCACATCTCTCCGGTGAGGGTGACCCCGCCGTCCAGCACCAGGGTGCGGCCGGTGATCCACGCCGCGTCCTCGGAGAGGAGGAAGGCCACCGCTCCGGCGACGTCCTCGGGGACGCCGAGTCGGCCCAGCGGGTACTGTGCGGCGACCTTCTCCTCCCGCCCCTCGTACAGGGCCTCGGCGAAGCGGGTCTTGACGACGGCGGGGGCGACCCCGTTGACGCGGACGCCCGGGCCGAGTTCGACCGCGAGTTCCTCGGTGACGTGGGTGAGCATGGCCTTGGTGGCACCGTAGAAGCCGATGCCGGGGGCGGGTTTGGTTCCGGCCACGGAGGACACGTTGACGATGGCGCCGCCGTGTTCGGCGAGCCGCGCGCGGTAGGCCTTCTGGACCCAGGCGATGGCCGAGAGCGCGTTGACCTCGAAGATCTTGCGGGCGGCGTCCAGGTCGAGGTCGACCATACGGCCGTAGACGGGGTTGATGCCGGTGTTGTTGACGAGCAGGTCGAGACCGCCGAAGGCCTCCAGGGTGGCGGCGATCGCGGCGTCCTGGTGCTCGGGGTCGTCGGCCCGACCGGGTACGCCGATGGCGTGCTCGGGGCCGCCCAGCGCCTCGACGGCCTCACGGAGGGGTTCGGCTCCGCGCGCGGTGACGCACACGCGGGCGCCCTCGGAGACGAGCCGCTGGGCGATGGCCAGGCCGATGCCGCGACTGGCGCCGGTGATGATGGCGGTGCGCCCGGTGAACCGCGATGTCATGCGTACTCCCTAGACCGACTGGTCGGTATGTCACGGAGACTCTACGTCCGCGAGGGCGCGTGCCGCAAGGGGACCAGACGCGGGCCGGGGGAGAATGGCGGCCCGGGCGCGGGCACGACCGTCCGCGCCCCCGACGCAGGAGGTTCCACCATGGCCACCGAGGTCACCGACGTCCCCGACCGCCGCCGCTACGAGGTCAGAGCCGACGGTGAGGTCGCCGGGTTCGCCGAGTACATCCTCACCGACGGGCTCATCACCTTCACGCACACCGAGATCGACCCCGCCTACGAGGGACGCGGGCTGGGCGGCACCCTCGTGCGGGAGGCCCTGGACGACGTGCGCGGGCGCGAGCTGGCCGTCCTCCCCCTGTGCCCCTTCGTCAAGGAGTGGATCGGGCGCCACCGCGAGTACGCCGACCTCGTGTACCGCTGAGACCCCGCACCGAAAGGAGACAGCAGAGTGGGTACCGACTACGGGCGCGACATCGCCTTCGGGGTCTTCCCCTCGCCGGACGCCGCCCCGGACGCCCTGCGGCGCACCTGGGCGGTGGTCGAGGCGGCCGAACGCGGCGGGCTCGACCTCGCGGGGTTCCAGGACCGCCCCTACCAGCGCCGCCACCTGGACGCCTGGAGCCTGATGGCCACGGTGCTGGCCCGCACCGAGCGGCTGCGGGTCTTTCCCGACGTCGCCCACCTCCCCCTGAGGTCCCCGGCGGTCATGGCCAAACAGGCGGCCACGCTCGACGTGCTCTCCGGCGGCCGGTTCGAGCTGGGCCTGGGCGCCGGGGCGTTCTGGGAGGCGATCGAGGCCATGGGCGGTCGGCGCCGCACGCCGCGTGAGGCCGCCGACGCCCTCCTGGAGGCGATGGAGGTGATCCGTCTGATGTGGTCGGACCAGCGGTCGGTCCGTTTCGAGGGCGACCACTACCGGCTGGCAGGGGTCAAACCCGGTCCCGCCCCGGCGCACGACATGGGGATCTGGCTCGGAGTGAGCGGTCCGCGGCTGCTGGGGGCGGTGGGGCGCGCCGCCGACGGGTGGGTGGTCTCCCATCCCTACCTGGGCACGGAGGCGCTGCCGGGGATGCACGCGCGCATCGACGAGGGCGCCGCGGAGGCGGGCCGGGACCCGGCGCACGTGCGACGCGTCTACAACCTGTGGGGCACCATCACCGGCCACGGGGTCGGCGGTGACTCCGGGGAGGCGTTGCGCGGTCCGGTGGAGGCGTGGGTGGAGGCGGTCACGGGGTTCGTGCTGGAGCACGGCATGGACACGTTCGTGCTCGGTCCGGCGGAGGGGGCGGCGTCCCAGGTGGAGGTGTTCGCCGCCGAGGTGGTGCCCGCGGTCCGGGCGGCGGTGGAGGCGGCCCGGGCCTGAGGCGGGTCTTCCTCCGTTCCGGGCGAAAGGGTCCGGAACGGAGGAATCAGACAAATGTGAATCTACATCGTCAAGGTGATGCTCCTGGCGTGTCCGGTACGGGTTACGCCGAAGGGTCCAGGGTCAGTTTGCCCACGGTGCCGCGCGAGCGCAGATCCTCGTGGGCGCGGTGCGCCTCGGACAGGGGGTAGATGGTCCCGAGCACCGGCCGCAGCGCGCCCTCGGAGACCAGCGCGAACAGTTCGTTCATCGCCTGCCTCACCACGTCGCCCGGCAGTAGGAACGCGTGAGGGAGCCACATGCCGCCGACGATGGTGGAGTGGCGCATGAGGTTGGGCAGCTTCACGGGGGCGGGGAGCTCACGCGAGGCCATGCCGTAGAAGCCCAGGCGGCCGAAGGGGGCCAGCGCCCGCACGCTCTCGTCGGTGACCCGGCCGCCCACCATGTCGAGGACGACGTCGACCCGCCGGCCCTCGTTGGCCTCGATGAGGGCGGCGGTCATGTCGGGTGCGGCGGAGTCCACCACGGCGTCCGCGCCCAGCCCCAGGGCCAGGTCGCGCTTGTCACCGGTGCTGGCCACGGCGATCACCCGGCCCGCGCCGAACCGCTTGGCGAGCTGCACGGCCAACGTGCCGACCCCGCCGCCCGCCGCGTGCACCACGACCGACTCCCCGGGCTCGACCCGGGTCGTCTTGCGCAGCAGCATCCAGGCCGAGGCGCCCTGTACGACCAGGGACAGCGCGGCCGCGTCGGTCACGTCGTCGGGGATGTCGTAGGCCAGGTTGGGGTCGACCGCCGCCCGCTGCGCGTACCCGCCGCCGCCGTTGAGCAGGGCCACGACCCGGCGACCGTCCGGGGTACGCCCCGCGACCTCGCTGCCGGGAACCAGCGGCAGGGACGAGGAGGAGAGGTAGCTGTTCTCCGCCTGGTGGGTGTCGGCGAAGTTCACCCCGCTCAGGGCCACGTCGACCACGATCTGGCCGGGGCCGGGCTCCGGTTCCGGCAGGTCCGTGGGTACGAGGACCTCGGGTCCGCCGAACTCGGTGATCTGGATGGCGCGCATGGTGGGCCCTTCCCGGTGGTGGAGCGGTGTCGGGCGGACATCATACCGACCAGATGGTATGTGTGGTGGACCCGCTGTCCCACGGGCGTGTGGCGCCGCGAAGCGGACGGGCCCCTCGCCGCGGCGGTGCGCCGGGGTCGAGGGGCCCGTGTACGGAAGCGCAGGACCTACCTGCGACGCGAGGAACCGCCGCCGGAGCGCCGGGAACCGCCCGAGCGGCCCGAACCGCTCGAACGGCTGCTGGAGGAGCGGCCCGAACTGCTGGAACGGCTACTGGAAGAGCGTCCGGAAGCGCTGGAACGGCCGCTGGAGGAGCGACCGGAAGCGCTGCCGCCGGAGCTGCGGAAGCCTCCCGAAGCGCTCCCGGACCCGTTCCGGCCGGAGTCGCTCCGGGACGAGAAGCCCCCGGAGGAGGACCGGCGCGAGGACGAGGTGCCGCGCGAGGACGACGCGCTCCCCCGGGAGGAGGTTCCCCGGGCCGCCGAGGCCCCGCGTGAGGTGGACGCTCCCTTGGCCGGGGGACGTCCGCTCGCCATGGGTAGACCCGAGGACGCGGCTCCCGGGCTCCCGGTCGTCCCGTCCCGCGCGGGTCGGGCCGTCCGGTTCTGCGACGAGTCGCGCCGGGACCCGGCCGCCCGCGAGATGCCGCCGCTCTGGGAGCGCCCCTGGCGTTCGCGGCGGGAGGTCGACCCGCTGGAGGGGGCCTCCGAACGCGAGGCGAACCCGCCTCCGCCCCGGCGCTCCACGCGCGGCGTGCGGGTGGCCCGAGGTGCGGGTGCCTCGGAGCGGCTGGAGAGCGGGCGGTAGGAGCCCCGTGAACCGCCCACGCGGTCACGGGGGGCCGTGCTCCGACGGCGTACCGGCCGGAAGGTGTGCACCACCAGGGGCGGGCGCTGGCGCCGGCTGACCACGTACCCGCGCCGGGGGTGGTGCCAGTGGTGGCGCGGTTCGTAGCCGTACTCGGGGTAGCGCCGAAAGTCCGCGTAGTGGGAGTGGTAGAACTCCGGCTCGCGCTCGTGCAGCAGCACGTCGATGGTGATCGCGGCGCCGATCACCAGGCGGCGCAGCGGCCAGGGCAGGTCGTAGGCGAACTCCAGCGCGTAGCGGTCCTCGGTGGTGAAGAACTGGCCGCCCAGCCCGGGGTGCTCCTTGCCGATCCGGGCGATCTCGATCCCGGCGTGGTCCAGGACGGTGAAGTCCCAGCCGCTCCAGTCGCCGCGGATCTCGGCGACGGTGTGGCCCCGGGGGTCGTTGAGCCGGAACCGCGATCCCATGAAGGAGCGGTCCTGGACGATGCTGCCGTAGGGCTCGTTGTGCGGGCCGCTCACGTGGATGTAGGGGCGGCCCCGGTCCCAGGGCTTGTCCAGGCTCAGGAGCGGGTGCCCGTCGGGCGCGTAGATCGTGAACCGGTGGGGCAGTTGGGAGCTGCGCCGGTGCGAGTGCGTCCACGCGGTCATGTGCTCGTTCACGTACGCGAGCGGCTGTCCGTGCTCGCTGAGGACCTCGTAGTGTCCTTCGGCCGAGAACAGGCGGCGGGGTTGCTCGACCAGCAACACGGGCGCGGTGAACAGGGGTGCGTGCATGTGGGGGCCTTTCCGGCGCTGTCGCCCTGGGGCGGCGGGTCGGTTGGGTGCCAGTCGGCTGGTTGCGCAGCGGGGAGAATTCGGGAGAATCCAGCAGAAAACCTATCGTCTGGTTTCGACGGAGGCGCACTCCTCCGGGTTCCCCGGCGTGGGGGACGCTCCCGTGGGCACCGGCCCCGGGCCCCTCGCGGCGGTCGGGCCCGGTCCGGCCTTGCGCCGCCCTACCTAACGTTGTTAGGTAGGGGTGCCCCGACCGATCCCCCCAGGAGGCACCCGTGAACGCCCAGTACATCGTCGACACCCGGAACGGACCGGTGCGCGGCGCCCCGTCCCCACGGTCCGAGGACGGGCGGATCACGGCCCACCTGGGCATCCCGTACGCGGCGGCCCCCTTCGGCGAACGCCGCTTCGCCGCCCCCGCGCCCCCGCCCGCCTGGAACGGTGTCCGCGACTGCGTCGAGGCCGGACCGCCCGCGCCCCAGAGCGCCCGGTTCATCGGTACCGAACCCTGGGACTCCGAGACCTCCCTGGACTGCCTCGTCCTCAACGTGTGGTCCCCGGGACCGGCGACCGGCGGCGACGGCGCGGGCTCCCCGGTCATGGTGTGGATTCACGGCGGCGCCTACATCGTCGGCTCCGGGGCCGAGGCCACCTACGACGGGACCCGACTCGCCGAGGCCGGGACGGTCGTGGTCACCGTCAACTACCGCCTGGGCTTCGAGGGCTTCGGCCACGTCCCGGGCCGTCCCGACAACCGTGGCCTGCTCGACCAGATCGCCGCCCTGCGCTGGGTCCGCGACAACATCGCCGCGTTCGGCGGCGATCCGGGCAACGTCACCGTCGCGGGGGAGTCCGCGGGCGCCGGTTCCGTGGTCTGCCTGATGGCCTCGCCCGCGGCGCGCGGCCTGTTCCGTCGCGCCGTCGCGCACAGCGTTCCCGGCGACATGCTCACCGTGGGCACCGCCCGGTTGCTGGCCGAGGGGATCGCCGGGGTCATCGGGGTGCCCCTGGAGGCCGACGCCCTGGCCGGGGTTCCCCCCGAGAGGCTCCTGGCTGCCACCGACACCGTGCTGGCCGGTACCGGCAGGACCAGCAAGGGTGTGCGGACCAGGGCGTTCACCTGTTACGGGCCCGTGGTCGGCGGCCCCGAGCTGCCCGAACCGCCCCTGGAGGCGATCGCCCGGGGCGCCGCCGCCGACGTGGACCTGCTGGTGGGACACAACACCGACGAGTTCACGCTCTTCACCGGCCTCGGGCAGCGGGTGGAGATCGACGGTGAGGCGGCGCTGGCAGTGGCCGCGAGTCGTCTCGGCCTGGGGGAGGACGCGGTGGAGGTCTACCGCGCGGCCCACCCCGGGGCCTCCCTCACCCGTCTCTACGACGAGATCCGCGGCGACGCCATGTTCTGCGAGTACTCCACCCGTGTCGCCGAGGCGCACGCGGCGGCGGGCGCGAGCGCGCACTTCTTCCGGTTCGCGGCGCGCAGCCGGGTCCTGGGCGGAGCCCTGGGCGCCTGTCACGCGTTCGAGCTGCCCTTCGCCTTCGGGAACACGGACTGCGACCTGGCGCGGTTCCTGTGCGAGGGCGACCCGGGCCCCGAGTACCTGGCCCTGTCCGAGCGGATGAGGGCGGCCTGGACCGGTTTCGCGGCCGTCGGGGACCCCGGCTGGGAGCCGGTCCGGCCGGGTGCGACCACGGCCCGGGTGTGGGACCTGGAGGACTCCCTGGTGACCGACGGGAGGTCCCCGCTGAGGGACCTGTGGGCCGGGGTGGCGTTCGCCCCGAAGTAGTTCCCGTGCCCCCGGGGGCCCCGGTGGTCGATAACATCGGACACGGGGACGCGTACTGGTGCGACGGGGGTCGATGCGTGGTGGATGACGTTCCGGAGGCGCTGCTGGCCGCACGCGACGACGTCGCGCGCTTCCTCCTGTCGTACAAGTTCGCGATCGACACCGTGATGGCCAAGGTCAACATCCTCAACGAGGAGTTCCGCTACACCCACGACCACAACCCGATCGAACACGTGAGCTCACGGCTCAAGACCCCGGCCAGCATCATGGAGAAGGCGCGGCGGCGGGGGGTGCCCTACGACCTCAACGAGATCCGCGGGTCCATCCTCGACATCGCCGGTATCCGGGTGACGTGCAGTTTCGTCTCGGACACCTACGCCATCCGGGACATGCTGGCCGGGCACGAGGACATCCGGGTGATGGAGGAGCGCGACTACATCCGTTCGCCCAAGCCCAACGGGTACCGGAGTCTGCACCTGTTGGTGGAGACCCAGGTGCGGATGTCGGACCGTACCGAGGACGTGCCGGTGGAGATCCAGATCCGCACGATCGCGATGGACTTCTGGGCCAGCCTGGAACACAAGATCTACTACAAGTACGCCAAGTCGGTCCCGGACCGGCTGCTGGAAGAGATCCGTGAGGCGGCCGAGACCGCCAACCAGCTGGACGTGACCATGGAGCGCCTGCACGGGGAGGTCCGGGAGCAGGGCGACCGCTCCAGGGCGCCGCTGCCCGGCCCGGAGGAGCTGCGCAAGCTGCCGTTGGCCGACGAACTGCTGCGGGCGCTGGCTGACCGGGTCAACTCCGAACGCTCCGACTGACGGCGGGTGGAACCCGAGGTCAGGACGCCTCCGTGCGGGAGACGACCTCGCTGGAGAGCA
This sequence comes from Nocardiopsis sp. NPDC007018, assembly GCF_040635075.1. Taxonomy (NCBI): domain Bacteria; kingdom Bacillati; phylum Actinomycetota; class Actinomycetes; order Streptosporangiales; family Nocardiopsidaceae; genus Nocardiopsis; species Nocardiopsis sp. NPDC007018. Next base: position 53,405 of record NZ_JBEYHA010000013.1, on the reverse strand, counting down.
GGACGCGCTTCTCCCGGGTGTCGGCGGTGAGCACGGTGAGGAACTGGCTGCCGTTCTGGACGACGTAGGCGTACACCACCTCGTCCCGGAGCTCGACGCGTTCCTCGGGCACCCACACCTCGTCGACGACGGTCGCTCCCAACAGGACCGCGACCAGGGGGACGAAGAACGCCAGGAGCCACAGGGTGATCCGGCCCGCGCCGGTCGCCCCACAGGGAGAAGGGGTCCCCGACCAGTCGGGAACCCCTTCGTCACACCTCACCGACCCCGTCGGACCCGTGGTCCGGCGGGCGACGGGTTACGGGCTACGTGCCCAGACCGGCGCGGCGCAGCGCGTCGGCCATGGCGCCCGAGGGCGCCGGAGCGGAGTCCCGTCCGCCGTTGCCGCGACCGCCGCCACGGCGCTGCTCGCCGCCGCGTCCGCCCTGGCGTCCGCCGGAACCGCCTCGGCCCTGGCCGCCGCCGTTCCCGCCGCCCGAGCGGGTGCCGCGCTCGCCGCGCCCGCCGCCCTGGCCGCCGGGCGCGGGCGCCTCGTCGTCCAGACGCATGGTGAGCGAGATGCGCTTGCGCGGGATGTCGACCTCGCGCACCTTCACCTTGACGATGTCACCCGGCTTGACGACGTCGCGCGGATCTTCCACGAACTTGTGGGACAGCGCCGACACGTGCACGAGTCCGTCCTGGTGCACGCCCACGTCCACGAACGCACCGAAGGCGGCCACGTTGGTGACCACGCCCTCCAGGATCATGCCCTGCTCCAGGTCGTCCAGCTTCTCCACGCCCTCCTTGAAGGTGGCGGTGGTGAAGGCGGGACGCGGGTCGCGGCCGGGCTTCTCCAGTTCGCTGAGGATGTCGGTGACGGTCGGGAGCCCGAACTTCTCGTCCACGAAGTCCTGGGGGCGCACGGCCGCCAGTGCCTTCTTGTCGCCGATCAACGACGCGAGGTCGGTGCCGGAGCGGTCCAGGATGCGCCGCACCACCGGGTACGCCTCGGGGTGCACCGCCGACGCGTCCAGCGGGTCGTCGCCGCCCGGTACCCGCAGGAAGCCCGCGCACTGCTCGAACGCCTTGGGGCCCAGCCGGGGCACGGACCGCAGTGCCTCACGGGTCCGGAACGGTCCGTTGGCGTCGCGGTGCGAGACGATGTTGCGGGCCAGGGTCGAGGTCACCCCCGACACCCGGGTGAGCAGCGGCACGGACGCGGTGTTGACGTCCACGCCCACGCCGTTCACGCAGTCCTCGACGACGGCGTCCAGGGAGCGCGACAGCTTCGCCTCGGCGAGGTCGTGCTGGTACTGGCCCACGCCGATGGACTTCGGGTCGATCTTGACCAGCTCGGCCAACGGGTCCTGGAGGCGCCGGGCGATCGAGGCGGCCCCGCGCAGGGACACGTCCAGGTCCGGCAGTTCCTCGGAGGCGTAGGCCGAGGCCGAGTACACCGAGGCGCCCGCCTCCGACACCATCACCTTGGTCAGCTTCAGCTCGGGGTGGAGCTTGATGAGGTCGCCCGCGAGCTTGTCCGTCTCACGCGAGGCGGTGCCGTTGCCGATCGCCACCAGCTCCACGTCGTGCGCGGAGCACAGCTTGGCCAGCCGGTCGATCGATCCGTCCCAGTCCCGGCGGGGGGCGTGCGGGAAGACCGTGTCGGTGGCGACCACCTTGCCCGTGGGGTCGGTGACGGCGACCTTCACGCCGGTGCGCAGACCCGGGTCCAGGCCCAGGGTGGAACGGCTTCCTGCGGGGGCGGCCAGCAGCAGGTCGCGCAGGTTGGCGGCGAACACGTTGACGCCGTCGTCCTCGGCCTGCTGCCACAGGCGCATGCGCACGTCGATGTCGAGGCGGACCAGGACACGGGTGCGCCAGGCCCAGCGCACGGTGTCCTGGAGCCAGCGGTCGGCGGGGCGGCCCCGGTCGACGATCCCGAAGTGGGAGGCGATGGCGTTCTCGTAGGAGCTGCGCGGGACACCGCCGTCCGCGTTCGCCTCGGGGACCTCCTCCGGCTCCAGGTTGAGGGTGAGGACCTCCTCCTTCTCACCCCGGTACATCGCCAGGACGCGGTGCGAGGGCAGCGCGGTGAGGGGCTCGGAGAAGTCGAAGTAGTCGGCGAACTTGGCCCCGGCCTCCTCCTTGCCCTCGCGGACCGACGAACCCAGGCGCCCCTTCGCCCACAGGCGTTCGCGCAGGGTGCCGGTGAGGTCGGCGTCCTCGGCGAAGGTCTCCACCAGGATCGCCCGGGCCCCGTCCAGGGCGGCCTTGACGTCGGCCACGCCCTTGTCGGCGTCCACGTAGGCGGCCGCGGCCTCCTGGGGGTCCTGTTCCGGGTCGCCGAGCAGGCCTTCGGCCAGCGGCGCCAGACCGGCCTCGCGGGCGGTCTGCGCCTTGGTGCGGCGCTTGGGCTTGAAGGGGAGGTAGATGTCCTCCAGACGGGCCTTGGAGTCGGCCTCGTTGATCCGCGCCTCCAGCGCGTCGTCCAACTTGCCCTGGGAACGGATCGACTCCAGGATCGCGCTCCGGCGTTCGGCCAGTTCACGCAGGTAGCGCAGGCGCTCCTCCAGGGCGCGCAGCTGGGCGTCGTCCAGCGCTCCGGTGGCCTCCTTGCGGTACCGGGCGATGAAGGGCACGGTCGACCCGGCGTCGAGCATGTCGACGGCGGCACTGACCTGGTGCGCGCCCACGCCGAGCTCCTCGGCGATGCGCTGGTCGATCGTGGGTGTCACAGGGGTCGTCACGAGTAAACGTCCACTCTCTGGCTGTTCGGTGCGCGGACATTCTCGCGGTGCGCGGGGTCGTTGTCATCCCGGCGCGTCGCCGTCCGCCCTCCCAGGTTGCCGCACCGCCGGTCGTGTCCGGACCGGGGGCGTGTTCGGGCGGAGGGGGAGGAGTCCGATTTCGTCCCTTTCGCGGGAGAGGTCCGCCGTACTCGGTCCGCTGTCGTGTCGACAGCCGCAGGTCCCGGGAGGGCGCGCCGGGCGTCGGTCAGCCGTGCGCCTCGCGGATGTCCGTTCCCCGCTCCGCGAAGGCCTTGAAGTCCAGCATGTGCCGGAGCGACTGCTTACGGAAGGCCCCTGGTGCCAGGAACCCCACGAGCCGCATGAACAGGCCGTCGAACCGGTATTCGCTCTCGCTCGCCCAGAGCGTCGTCTCCGGCCCGGCCTCGGTCAGCCGGTCGCGCACGACGCTCCACATGCCCGCGCCGACGATCTCGCGGTCGAAGCGGACCACGCCCCCCTCGGGGATGTGGCGCAGGTCCGCCGGTTCCCGGCGCGTGACGGTCTCGGTGCACTCCATCCGCTGGTTCCCCGTCTGGAACACGACCCGGGACGTGGTGCCGACCTGCCCGTGTTCGCCGTCGACCGGCTCGTGCAGGACGAGGCCGCGTAGCCACTTCTCCACGTGTGCCGGGTCGGCCAGTAGCCGCGCCACCCTCTCCCTTGGGAGGGCGACCTCGATCGAGACGGTGTACTTCATGGCGGTGGGCTCCGGGTGTGCGTGGTGCGGCACGCGCGTGCCGCCTCGCCCCATGTTAGGCGGACTGTCGTGAAAGGACAGCGGTGACCTGCGCGTTCGTGCCGTCTCCCGGTGGCGCCGACGGGGTCGGGTTCGGGGTCGCCCCCGCGCGGAGGGCTCCCGGAGCGCGGTGCGACCGGGGATCAGGGGCCGGTGCCGTCGAGGTAGTCGGGGGCGTAGTACTCGTCGACGGGGAGCGGGCCCCGGTAGCCCTGGCACATGCACTGGCGGTAACTGGAATCGGACTGCCCGGTCCAGCGGCCGGGGATGACCACCCGGGTCTGGCACCGCTTGGTCTCCTGGTCGTGGAAGACCAGGTTGTGGCCGCATCCGCAGACCGGCTGGGGGGAGCGCGGGCTCCGGTCGGGGATCTGCGGGGTGCCGTGGTGGCGCTGGAGTTCGCGCTGGGCCTCGCGACGGGCGGTGCGCCGCCCGGCCAGGTACCCGGCGGCGGCGATGGCCGCGCCGATGACCATGAAGAACGGTTCCATGGGGTGAACACCCTCCTCGAATCCCGGGTCCAGTCACGAGCCCCCGCCCATTGTCTCCCATCGCTTCGGCTTTCCGGAGGGCGGCGTGCCCCCGGATGTCCGCGACCCGCCGAAATTTCTCCAAAGGAAGTTCTGCAAAGGTCTTTTTGCAAAGAAATCTTTGGGATAGGGTTCGAGCATGAACGACGAGGAGAACGCCGACGGGGCGTACACGGCCCCCACGTCCATGGAGGTCGGCGCGGACGCACTGCGTGGACTGGCCCACCCCCTGCGCGCCCGCATCCTGGACGAGCTCACCGCCCAGGGAGCCGCCACCGCGACCATCCTGGCGGGACTGTTGGGGGAGAGCAGCGGCTCCACCAGCTACCACCTGCGCCAACTCGCCCGCTTCGGGTTCGTCGAGATCGACCCCGAGCACACCGGGCGCCGTGACCGCTGGTGGCGGCCCCGCCGGGGCGGATGGCACATGAGCGGGGTCGGGCACCTGGCCAACCCCGCCACCCGGGAGGCCGCGGAGATCGTCCTGGACCGCTACTACGACGGGCGCCGGGAGCGGCTCGAACGGTGGCGGAACCGGGTGCGGACCAGGCCCGACGACCCCCAGGTGCTCCGCTGGAAGGAAGCCATGCAGGACTCCCTGGCCCACCTGCGGATGACCCCGGAGGAGACCGAGGAGTTCGCCAAGGAGCTCCAGGACCTCATCCAGACGTGGAGCAGCCGGTTCGACGGGAGGTCCGCCGCGAGCCACCCCGACACCGAGGCGGTGGAACTGCACACCGACCTGTTCCCCCACCTCGCCGATCCGCCCGCCGCCACGGGGGAGGGGACTCCGGGCGGCGGCCCTGCGGGCGACCGGCCCGGCCAGGCCTGACCGGAAGCTCCCCGAGCCGCCCCCACCGGCGAATCCCGTCCCCCCAGTCTTCCGGGGGGACGCGGCCGGGGCCGGGGCCGCTCCAGGGTCGCCTCACACCGCTGACGGGGCTTTCGCTCCCGGCCCCGGTGACCACGGGCCCCGTCTGCCCCGTCGTCGTGCCCGTTTCGTGGACCTCTACCACCCCGCAGGCCCCACCAGTCCTACCTGCCCCGTGCACCCCGCAGGCCCCACGCACCCCACCAGCCCAGCACCCCAGGCCCACCGGCCTCGTGTACCTCGCAGGCCCCACGCACCCCCCGGCCTCAGCGACCCGATCCCGCCGACCTGACAGGCCCCGCTTACCCCGCTTACCCCGCAGGCCTCACCAGTTCCACCGAAGGTCCCACCGGTCCCACAGGCCTCACACATCCGGTGAGCACCATCCGCGTGTCCGCACCACCGACTCCACGCCACTGACCCTCGGCGCCACCCGAACGCCACCCCCCTCAGGAGCGCCATGTCCACCGCACCCGCCACCCGAGGCGATCGCCTCGGCCCCGACTTCCACCGCTTCTGGGGCGCCGGGGCGTTCACCAACCTCGCCGACGGCATGCTCGCCGTGGCGCTGCCGCTGATCGCCGTCACCCTCACCCAGGACCCGCTCCTGATCGCCGGTCTGACCGCCGTGCGGTTCCTGCCCTGGCTGCTCCTGGCCCCGCTGTCCGGCGTGCTCATCGACCGGGTACACCGGATGCGCGCCATGGTGGTGTCGAACTCCCTGGCCGCCCTGGTCATGGTCGGCCTCGTCCTGACACTGGTCACCGGCCACCTGTCCCTCTGGGCCTTGTACGCCGCGATGTTCGCGGTCATCTGCTGCGAGACGGTGACCGACCCGGCCAGCCGGATCGCGGTGGTCCAGTTGGTCCCCGCACGCCTCCTGGACCGGGCCAACAGCAGGGTGGAGGGCGCTCGTCTGGTCGCCCAGGACTGTCTGGGCCGCCCGGTGGCCGGGTTCCTGTTCGCCGCCGGTGCCGCCGCTCCGCTCGCGGGCATCGCGGGGTCCTACGCCCTGTGCGTGCTGCTGCTGTGCGCCGTCCCGCTGGTGTGGCGGCGCCCGGTGCCCGAGGACGGCCCGGAGGTGGAACCGGCCGGTTCCGAGGGGTTCTGGCGTTCCACGGGCGAGGGCTTCCGCCAGGTCTTCACCGACCGCGTCCTACGAGGCAACATGCTCTGCAACGCGGGCATGATGGTCGGCGGGAACATGAGCGGAGCCGTGCTGGTGCTCTACGCGCAGAACGGCCTCGGGGTCTCCACCGCCCTCTTCGGCGTCTTCTCGGCGTCGATGGCGATCGGCGGGATCTGCGGGGCCCTGGCGGCGGGCGCGATCATCACCCGGATCGGGCGGCGGGCCACGGTGCTCGGCGGCTACCTGGTGATGTCGGTCGGTCTCACGAGCGTGGCCCTGGTCGCTGACCCCTACTCGGCCTTCGCGTTCCTGACGGTGGCCGGGTTCTGCATGGTCGCCTCCAACATCGCCGCGGGACCGTACTACCAGGTCGTGGTCCCCGACGCGGTACGCGGCCGGGTCTCCGGGGTCACCCGCATGGTCGGTTGGGGCGCGACACCGATCGGAGCACTCGCGGGCGGGCTGCTCGGCCGGATCGACCTGGTGCTGCCCTTCTTCGTGGGCGGGGCGATCGCGATCGTCACCACCGTCCTCGCATGGCGGGTCATCACCGAGACCGCGCGCCGTACCGACCGCGCCCTGGCCGACGCCGCCGAGAGCGAAGCGCTCCCGACCGGGGCGGGGTGAGCGTTCGGGCCGCCCTGGGCCAGACCGCGTTCCCGCGCACCGCGACCGCGTTGCCGCGCCCCACGGCCCGGCCCCGGAACCGATGCTCGGGGACCGCGGCCGCGGGGCGGGGGTCAGGCCTCGGCGCGCAGCCTCTTGAGCGTCGCCACGTCCTCGGCGTGCGGTCCCTCCGGCCCGGGGGTCTCCACGGTGATGGGGACACCGGCGGTCACCGGGTGGCGGAACAGCTCCGCGAACGGCGCGGCACCGATGTGGCCCGCGCCGATGTTCTCGTGCAGGTCCCTCCTGCTTCCGCAGGGCGCCTTGGAGTCGTTGCCGTGGATCAGCCTGAGCCGGTCGGCGCCGACCACCTCACCGAAGCGGTCCAGGGTCTCGCGCATGCCCTCGACCGTCGAGATGTCGTGCCCGGCCGCGAACAGGTGCGCGGTGTCCAGGCACACGCCCACGTTCGAGTGCCAGTCCAGGGCGTCGAGGTAGGTGACGAGGTCGTCGACGGTGGCACACAGGACCTGTCCCTGACCGGCCATCGGCTCCAACAGCACCGGCGGGACGTCGTCACCGAGCCGCTCCAGCAGAGGGACCAGACGGGCCCGCACCCGCTCCAGCCCGGCCTCGCGTCCGCCCGAGACCGCCGAGCCGGTGTGCATCACCACGCCCAGAGCGCCGATCTGCGCGCCTCTGCGCAGGGCGTGCTCCAGGGAGACCATCGACTTCTCGCCGGTCTCCTCCTTGGGCGCCCCGGGGTTGATCAGGTACGGGGAGTGCACGAACACGGGAAGGTCCGTGCGCTCGCGCATCTTCGCGTCCTGCGCGGGATCGCCCGCGTTGGTCGCCCAGCCGCGCGGGTTGGAGACGAAGACCTGGACGGTCTCCGCGCCGATCTGTTCCGCGTACGCCAGGCCCTTGGTGGCCATTCCGCCCGCCACGGGCACGTGGGCGCCGATCGGGGAGCGGGGTCGCTTCTGTTCGGTGTCGTTCATCGGGACACCACTCTACGGGCGGACACCGGGTGAGCGCGGCAGGCGCTCAGAGTCGGTCGCGCACCTCGGTGAGCAGGGCGGGCAGCTCCCACAGGACGGTGACGTGACCGTGCCCGGGCAGCACGCGCAGTTCGGCGTCCGGGACCAGTTCGGCGGTGTGCCGAGAGTGGGCGATCGGCACCACGGTGTCCAGGTCCCCGTGCACCACCACGAAGGGAGCGCCGGCGTCGGCGGGGTCGAAGTCCCACGGGCGGCCCTGGACCCAGGTGTCCTGGGTGTAGCCGCCCACGCCCTGGGCGAAGGCCTCCTTCGACGACGCCCTGAGGTGGGGGAGGTCGCGCGTGGAGATCAGTTCGCGGTCGGGGTCGGGCCACTCGATCCCGTCCGCGTCCGCGAGGTGGCGCTCGCCCCACTCCAGGGCGGCCCGTTCGTCGGGTTGGCGCATCATGGCGCACTCCGACGCGGAGAAGCCCTCCCAGCTCGGCCCCCACGCGAAGTCGGTGACCCCGCCCAGGACGACCGTGCCCCCCACCCTTTCGGGCAGCAGGGCGGCCACGGCCACCCCGTACGGTCCACCGGAGGAGTGCGCCGCCACCAGGAACCGGTCGATGCCGAGAGCGTCGGCGAGCGCCGCGGTGTCGTCGGCCCAGTCCGCGCGGGTCCGGCCCGGGACCGGGGAGGAGCCCCCGTAGCCGGGGCGGTCGGCGGTGATCACACGGAGCCCGGCGGCGGCGAACTCCGCGTGCTGGTCGCCCAGGTTCCTCCGGCTCACCGGAGCGCCGTGCGCGTACAGGACGGCAGTGCCGTCCGGATCACCGATGTCGGTGAGGGCGACCGTGCGCCCGTGGAGTTCGACCGTGGTGTCGCGCATGACGTGTCCCCGCTCCGCTCGGTGTCCCCGAACGTTAGGCGGTCCCGGGCGCGTCCACAAGGAGGGCTGGTGGCCGGTGCGCGCTCGCGCGGCGGTGGCGTTAGTCTCGTGCCCGTGAGCACCTCGACCACACAGCCACTGACCCTGTCCGACGTCACCGCCGCCTTCGAGGAGGTCTACCCGCCCCGGTGGGCCGCCTCCTGGGACGCCGTCGGGCTGGTCTGCGGAGACCCCGCGCAGCCGGTGGAGCGGGTCCTGTTCGCGGTCGACCCCGTCGACGCCGTGGTCGACGAGGCCCTCACCTGGGGCGCCGACCTCATCGTCACCCACCACCCGCTCATGCTGCGCGGCGTCACCAGCGTGGCCGCCCACACCCCCAAGGGCCGGATCGCGCACCGCCTCATCCGCTCCGGGGTGGCCCTGTACACGGCGCACACCAACGCCGACACCGCCGCACCGGGGGTGTCCGACGCCCTGGCCCGCGCGGTCGGCCTCGACGGACCGCTGCGGCCGCTGGACCCCGACACCACCGACCCCGAGGGGCGGCGCGGTATCGGCCGCGTCGGTGAACTGGACGAGCCGATGGTCCTGCGCGACTTCGCCGCCCGGGTGGCCCGGGGGCTGCCCGCCACCGCGGGGGGAATCCGGGTGGCCGGAGACCTCGACCGGCTGGTCACCAGCGTCGCCGTCTCCGGCGGGGCGGGCGACTCCCTGCTCGGCGCGGCCCGGTCCGCCGGAGTCGACGTCTACGTCACTTCCGACCTGCGCCACCACCCGGCCTCGGAGTTCGTCGGCGAACCCGGCGGGCCCGCGCTCGTGGACACCGCCCACTTCGCCAGCGAGTGGCCGTGGCTGGCGGACGGCGCCGCCCACCTGACCGACGCGCTCCGGCGCGCGGGCGGCCCCGATGGGGCTAACGTGGAGACCCGAGTGTCCACCACCGTGACGGATGCCTGGTCACGGACCTTCTCACACGTGTGACACCCCCGACCACCACAACTGCACAGGGCGCGGGCGGCCGCCACGGCCTCCCAACCGCGATTCCCAGGAGACCCCACGTGAAAGCCGAACCCGCCGCTCAGGCCAGACTCCTCGACCTCCAGGAGCTCGACACCCAGCTCCAGCGGCTGGACCACCGTCTGCGCGGCCTGACGGAGATCGCCGAGGCGGCCCGGCTCAAGGAGCGCGTCGACGCGATCGACGCCGAGCTGATCACCGCACAGACCCGCGCCTCCGACATCGCCCGCCACCAGCGCAAGGCCGAGGGCGACGTGGACCAGGTGCGCTCCCGCGCCGAGCGGGACACCCAGCGCCTGGAGTCGGGGCGGATCACCAACGCCAAGGAACTCCAGAACCTCCAGTCGGAGATCGTGTCGCTGGGCCGCCGTCAGGCCGAGCTGGAGGAGGTCGTCCTTGAGGTCATGGAGGAGGCCGAGACGGTCAACGCCGACGTCTCGCGCCTGACCGGTGAGCGGGAGGAAGCCGTCGCCCGGTTCACCGAGGTCACCGCGCGCCGGGACACCGCGGCCGCCGAGATCCAGTGGGACCGCGCCCGTGTCACCCAGGACCGCGAGCGGGTCAGCGCGGACATCCCCGCCGACCTCCTCGCCCTGTACGACAAGCTGCGTTCCCAGTACGACGGCGTCGCGGCCGCCCCGCTGCGGTACGGCCGCTGTAACGGCTGCAAGCTGGCGCTCAGCACCGTGGAGCTCAACGAGATCCGGGCCACCGCCGCCGACGAGGTCGTCCGCTGCGAGGACTGCCGCCGCATCCTGGTGCGCACCGAGGAGTCGGGGCTCAACGCGCCCGCGGCCGAATGAGCTGGGGCGCGCCGGACACCGAACCGACCCGCCTGGCGCTGCTCCGGCACGGACAGACACCGCTGTCGGTCGAGCGCCGCTTCGCGGGTCGGGGCGACGTCCCCCTCACCGAGGAGGGACACGCCCAGGCCCGGGCGTCGGCGCGGCGTCTGGTGGGGTGGGGGATCGACGCGGTGGTCTCCTCTCCGCTGCTGCGCACCCGGCAGACCGCCGGGTACACGGCGGACCTGCTCGGCCTCACGGTGGAGGAGGACGCCGGGTTCGTGGAGACCGACTTCGGCGCCTGGGAGGGGCTGACCTTCGCCGAGGCGCGCGAGCGCGACCCCGAGGGGATCGACCGGTGGTTGGCGGACCCGGAGGCCGGCCCGCCGGGCGGCGAGAGCTTCGCGGAGGTGGCCCGCCGGGTGGGTGAGGCCACCGACGCCCTGCTGGAGCGCCACCGGGGGCGCCGGGTTCTGGTGGTGAGCCACGTGACACCGATCAAGGTCACCGTTCAGCGGGCGCTGCTCGCGCCGATCGGCGCGCTGTACCGGATGCACCTGGACACGGCGTGCCTGACCGAGGTCGACTGTTACGCGGACGGGCCCCGGGTGGTGCGTTCGCTCAACGACACCGCGCACCTGCGCGGGTCCGCCGGACCCGCGCGGGACCGCTAGACTGGGCGCACGAGGGGGAGTCGGCCAGACGGTCGCGGACCCGCGCCCGGCGCGGGTTCGAGGAAAGTCCGGACTCCACAGGGCAGGGTGGTCGGTAACACCGACCCGGGGCGACCCGCGGGACAGTGCCACAGAAAACAGACCGCCACCGCTCGCGGTGGTCAGGGTGAAACGGTGGTGTAAGAGACCACCAGCGGCCGGAGTGATCCGGTCGGCTAGGTAAACCCCACCCGGAGCAAGGTCAAAAAGGGAACCCTCGGGTTCCCGCGCGGATGTTCGAGGGCGGCCCGCCCGAGTTCGCGGGTAGACCGCACCGAGGTCGTCGGCAACGGCGGCCCCAGATGGATGACCGTCCGGTCCCAGGACCGACAGAATCCGGCTTACCGGCCGACTCCCCCTCCTCTTCACTTGTCGGCGGTCCCGCCTCACGGGCGTTCCTCGGCGGCCACCGGTTGCGGCGCGGCGCGCCTGCGGGCTCGGCCCCGGGTCCGGGCCGGGGCCGAGCGGCTCGCTCAGCCGACCAGGGCACGCCAGGTGATGGCCCCGGCCTCCCCGTCGACCACCAGGCGGTTGACGCGCTGGAACTCGCGCACGGCGGTGTTCATGACCGGGCCGAAGTTCCCGTCGACCGCCAGACCTGCGCTGCGCTTGTTCATCGCGACCTGGAGCCCGCGCACGTGGGAACCGTCGCGCACTCCCTGCTTGAGCTCGTACACCAGGTGGGGCCAGGTCTTGGGGCCGACCTGGCCGTCGGCGACCAGCCCCTTGCTCCGCTGGAAGCCCTTGACCGCGTTGACCGACGTGGGCCCGTAGTAGCCGTCGGCCACCAGGGACGTGCCGCGCTGGGTCATGAGGTGCTGGATGGCGGTGACCGTCACGCCCCGGGCCTCGGGGTCGATGCTCGACCACCCTCCGCCCAGGTCCACGCCCCGGTTGCGCATGAAGGGCACGGGGTTGGTGATGCCTCCCAGACGTCCGGTGTGGGTCTCGAAGTGCAGGTGGGGGCCGGTGACGTTCCCGGTGGCGCCCATGTCGGCGATGCGCTGGCCCGCGCCGACCCGGGCGTTGAGCGCCACCCGGTAGACGCTGAGGTGGCCGTAGTACGTGTACACGTTGCCGCCGTGGGAGATGACGATGGCCTCGCCGGTCCGGCCGGTGAGGCCGCCGCCCCAGGAGCGGCCGACCACGGTTCCGGCGGCCGCCGCGTACACGGCGGTGCCGGTGCTGTTGGTGACGTCCTGGCCCGCGTGGGTACTGCCGCCCCGGGGAGCACCGTAGTGCCCGCCGTTGGGGAAGTAGCCCAGTGCCGGGTTGCACCATGAGGCGTTCATCGCCGAGGCGGCGTGGGCGGTGCCGCCCACGCCGGTCAGGGCCACGGCGGCTCCCAGTCCGGCGCCGAACAGCATGCGGCGCGACCAGGGGGAGGGGGAGGGTTCACCGGCGCGGGGGTCAGCGAGGGGCTCCGTGCAGGACTCGCACATCTGGTCTCCTGTGAAGGAACATGCCGAAGGAGCGGGGTAGTTTGGTTGGTTTCCTTCGGTCCCCTGGAGAGTAAGGTGCCCAACCGGATTCGTACAGGGGGGATCGCGGCACTTTCGGGACGGCCGGCCCAGGTGCCCGACACCACGGGGACAGGGTCCCGAATCGTCACGGTGATAGCCGGATCGCCTTGTGGAGCGGTAGATTGACCCTTGCGCTCCGTACCCCGGAAATCCCGGAGCGCGAACGCCCTCGGGCCGACCGGGGTGGACGGCCCGAAGGCATCCGCGTTCACGGGAATGGGTGACTCTTGTTCGACTCCACCGCCTTCTGGGTGGTCCTCTTCGGCCTGCCGATCCTGGCGATCGTGGCGATCATCCTGCTCGCCACCTACCAGGCCTCAGGTGTTCAGCAGGACGGACGGGACGACGCACCCGACGACGACCCGTCCAACGACTGACCGGCCGCCGCGCCCGCACGCGGGTGCGGCACCGGCTCGGGCACGTCCTGGAGGTCCCGCACCGGGGAGAACTCCCCGGTCTCGGCGTCCAGCAGGTGCACCTTGGCGGTCTCCAGGTCGTAGTACATCCCGGACAGGGTGAGCTCGCCCGACTCCACCCGTTCGCGGACGACCGGGTACCCCATGAGGTTGCCGAGCTGCTCCACCACGTTGGCCTGGGCCAGGCGCCTCAGGGCCTCGGAGGAGGGAAGCCCCGCCAGCTCGCCGTGGTCGGCGCCGGTCCGGCGCAGGCTCGCGGAACCGTTGGCCAGCCAGCGGCGGATGTGTGTGCTCTCCTCCTCCGCCGGGCCCTGGTGCGCCCCCTCGGTGAGCGCGCGCATGGCCCCGCAGTGGGAGTGCCCGCAGACCACGATCGAGGGCACCCGCAGAACGTTGACGGCGTACTCCACGGCGGCTCCGGCGGACCCGTCGGCGCTGTCGTGCGGGGGCACCAGGTTGCCGAGGTTGCGCAGGGTGAACAGGTCGCCCGGGCCGCTCGCGGTGATCAGGTTCGGCACCACGCGTGAGTCGGCGCACGTGACGAACAGGGCGGTCGGATGGTGTCGGTGGGAGAGGCGGCTCATCACCGAACGCATCTGGTCCGCGGTACTGGCGTGGTACTCGCGCGCTCCCGCGGTAAGCAGTCCCAGCGGGTGCACCGCCTGGTCGGCGCCGGACGGCTCCCGGCGCATGTCCCACGGGGCCCACCAACGCCCCTTGGGGATGGTCTTGGCCGCCGGGGCCGACCGGGTGGAGCTGCGTTCGTACCAGTTCTCGTGTACCTCGTCGATGTCGACGCTCCCGCCGGTGCGCTCGTGGTCCACCCGCCAGGCGTGGATGGCCTCGAAGGCGGCGTGGTCCATGAAGTCCACGTGCAGGTCGAGGTCGACGCTGGACCCCGCGGGGATGGTCCGCAGGACGTGTGCCAGGCGCGGCACCCCGAGGAAGGTGAGCGATCCGTGGACGGCCACGTGCACCCGACCGGCGCGTTCCTCGGTGACCACGGTGAGCTTGGTCAGGCGGCGCAGGGCGACGATCATCGCCAGCGCGAAGCCGATGAAGACCCCCTCCAGCAGCCCGATGAACACCACGCCGGACAGGGTCACGAGGTAGACGCTGGCCTCGTGGTGCTTGCGCAGGTCGCGCAGGTGGGCCAGGGACACCATCTGCACGCCGATGAAGACGAGCAGCGCCGCCAGGGCGGGCATCGGGATCAGTTCGACCACGTGCGCGAAGAACGCGACGAACAGCAGAATCCACACACCGTGCAGGATCGTGGAGAGCGGGGAGCGGGCCCCGGCCCGCACGTTGGCGGTGCTGCGCACGATGACCCCGGCGACGGGCAGGCCGCCGAGCGCTCCGCTGACGGTGTTGGCGGCGCCCTGGCCGCAGAGCTCGCGGTTGAGCTGCACGCGGCGGCCGCTGTGCAGCCGGTCCACGGCGATGGCGGCCAGCAACGACTCCACGCTGGCGACCATGGCCACCGCAGCCACTGCGAGGGCGACCCCGTGCCACTGGCCGGGCTCGGGCAGCATGGGCCCGTTCCAGGCGTCGGCCAGGGACGCGGGCAGGGCCACGGTCTCGACCTCCCAGCGGCCCAGGGTGGCGATGACGGTCGCGGTGCCCACCGCGACCAGGGCGGCCGGGATCATCCCGGGCCGGACCCTGCCGACGGCGGGCAGCCGGTTCCAGCCGAACATGATCGCGATGGTGATGACGCCGACCGCGACGGCGGCGGTGTGGTTGTGCGCGATCTGGTCGGGCAGGTCGGTGATGTTGGCCAGGGCCGAGCTCTGCGGGGCGCCGCCCAGGACCACGTGCAGCTGGGCCAGGGCGATGGTGACACCGACCCCCGCGAGCATGCCGTGCACGACGGCGGGCGACACGGCGAGGGCGGCCCGCGCGATGCGGAACGCCCCCAGGGCGAGCTGGACCAGTCCGGCCAGCAGGGTGATCAGGCAGGTGACCCGCCACCCGTAGGTCATGATCAGGTCGGCGACGATGATGGTGAGGCCGGCCGCGGGGCCGCTGACCTGCACCACCGATCCGCCGACGAGCCCGGCGACGATGCCGCCGACGACGGCGGCGATGATCCCGGCGATCAGTGGGGCGCCGGATGCTACGGCGATCCCCAGGGACAGGGGGACGGCGACCAGGAAGACCACGAGGGAGGCGCCGACGTCGGCGGCGACCCCCTTGCGATCCGTGTGGGTCCCGGGCCGTTCGGAGGTGGTCTCCGGCGGGCCCGGTGGTGCTCCCTGGGCGTCGTTGCGCATGGTTACTCCGTTCGGGTTGGACCAGGCAAGGCGTGTGCGCGGGCGCACGGGAACGGCAGTGTCCGAAACGGGGGGTACGTGGCTGCACGCGTGACGATGGCGGGACCGCGAAGGGTGCTCCGCCGATAACTAACTGTAGTCAATGAAGATGACTCTGTGTTACGGATTGTTGTGCTCTTGGTGGCCGTTTTCCGGACTTCACATGCCGGTGGTGACCAACGGGACGAAAAAAGCCGAGGTGGCGGGGTTGCCCGCCACCTCGGTGGTGTGAAGCGATGATCAGGGTGCCGACGGCTCCCTGCGAGGCCGTCGCCCTAGCGGAACCGGCCGTCCTCGTAGCCGCCTTCGTAGTGCTCCTGGCCGGGAGCGGGATGACCGTAGGGAGGCTGACCGTAGGGACCGGGGTCCGGCTGCTGACCGGGGCCGCCCCGGCCGTCGCCGACCTCGGGGGGTTGCGGCTGCCAACCATCCACCGGCGGGTATCCGTAGTCCGGATCGGGTCGCTGAGGGGAGAAACCTCCCTGGAGCGGGTCTCCCGGGGCGCCGTAGCCGCCCGGACGGGGCCGCTGTCCGTAGGGGTCTCCCGGCGTGGTGTGGCCCGGGAACGCGGTGGGGAGATCCCCGCGCAGCTGGTCCGCGGGGTAGGCGCCGGTGGGGTAGCCGGGGCCGCCGGGGGCCCCGGGGAAACCGGGCTGCCCCGAACCCTGTCCGCCGACCGGTCCGCCGGGAACCGGAGGGACCGCCGGTCCCTGACCGAAGGGGGAGGGTTGACCGGCGTGGCGTCCCCCGTCCGGGAGCGTGGACTGACCCGGCTGGCCGTACCCGGCCGTGTCGTCCTGGCCGCCCCACAGCGGCGGGTTGGCGCCGGACCCGCCGGGTGCGCCGTGGCCGGGTTGGCCGCCGGGTCCGTTGGGGGTGGGGAGTCCGGACTGGTAGTCGCGGGTGTGGGCTCCGGTGTCGTAGGGGTTGCGCTGGTGGGTGCCCGTGTCGTATTCGGAGCGGGTGAAGGAGTCGGTGTCGTAGGAGGGGCGGCGGTGGGTTCCGGTGTCGTACTCGGGTGCGCCGGGTCCGTTGGGGGTGGGGAGTCCGGACTGGTAGTCGCGGGTGTGGGCTCCGGTGTCGTAGGGGTTGCGCTGGTGGGTGCCCGTGTCGTATTC
>NZ_JBEYHA010000013.1:0-36906 GCF_040635075.1 Nocardiopsis sp. NPDC007018 | reverse complement strand
TTCGGAGCGGGAGAAGGAACCGCTGTCGTAGGACGAGCCGGACGCGAACGAACCCGGCGTGTACCCGCCGGTCAGGGGGTCGTCGGCCCCCGTGAACCGGTGCCCCGGCACGGTCGGACCGCCCATCGGCTGGCCCGGAGCGGGCTGGGCTCCGCTGCCGGGGGCGCCGTGGGCGCCACCCGTACCGCCGCCGTGCGCCGGTCCGGCGCCGTAGCCGCCCAGCGGGGACGGAGGCCGCTGGTGGGCGCCGGTGTCCATGCTCGACCAGATCGGTGAGCTCAGGTCGTCACCGCTGGACGGGCTGGGCCGGAACCCGGGGTCCAGGGGGTCGGGGGAACCGGGCCCGGTACCGACACCGCCGCCCGAGCCGCTGCCCAGGGGCGGGTAGTCGGAACGGCTCATCGAGCCGCTGTCGTAGGAGGAACGGCCCTCGCCCAGGCCGCCGCCCAGGGAGCCGCCTCCCAAGCCGCCGCCACCGAGGGGGTCGCTCCCCGCGGGCCCTCCCAGGGAGCCGCCGCCCGGGGAGCCGCCGCCGAAGGCGTCCCCCAGCGGGTCCGGCGCGGTCGACTCGTTCCGCTCCACGGGTCGCAGCGGTTCACGGCCCGCGAACGGGTCGCCGGTCGAGGGCGGGTGCGGGGTCCAGGAGCCCGGCCCCAGCGGGTCGTCGTCGAGCGGGGCGGGAGCCGAGGCGGCCGGGAGCCCCTGAGTGGGGCCGGGTCCCTGGGCGGGAGGCAGACCCTGTGCGGAGGGCAGGGCCGCCAGGCCCTGTGCCGGGGTCTGCGCCGTCGGCCGCTGTTCCTGGTGGCGCGGTGCGGGCTCGGGCGGCGCGGGCGTGGCGCCCTGCCCCAGGCTGGCCAGCATCGCCAGGTCGGAGGGGCCGGTGGCGCCGCGCTCGGCCGGAGCTGGGGGAAGGGTGTCGGTTCCGTTGGAGGGGGAGTAGACGATGGTGTTCTGGTGGTCGGGGACACCCGTGTCGTCATCGTCGTAGTCGTCCGCGTAAACCCCGTCGTCCGCGTAACCGCCGTCGTCACGGCGGTCGGCGTACTCGTGCCCGCCCGAGCGGTCCGCACCGGCGTCCTCGTCGCTCAGACTCGACCAGAAGTCGTTGTCGGAGAGGCCGCCGGAGTCGTCGTCCTCCCAGTCCGTCCCGCGCTGGCGCCTGCCCTTGGTGCGCCGCTCCGCCCTGCCCGAGTCCTGCCGGGATCTGCGCGACCTTCCCCGCGGGGCGTCCTCCTCGTCCTCGGGGACCTCGTCCCGCCCCCGCCGGTCGCGCCGGTCGCCGCGGTCGGCGTCCTCGACGTCGTCGTGCTCGTACTCGTCGTCGTAGTCGTCCTCACGCGAGCCGAGGCTGAGCGCGCGCATCCCCAGCAGGAGGAGCACGAGCACTGCGAGCACGACGATGACGGCGGTGATGATGATGACGGTGACGGTCATGGTGTACGCACTACCTTGGGGAGGTCGGCCGCGCCCGGGGAGCGCCTGGGACCGGCCTGGCGAGGGCCGGTCGAGGGTGAGAGGCGGTGGCCCGGTTCCGCGGGAACCCGGTGTGCCGGGACCGAGTGGCTGACAGGGCGCGACCGCCGGTGATCCGACGCGGTCTCGGGTCAGGGTGCCGCGGGGCGGGTGAACGGGAATCGGTCAACTGAAATGGGGCGAGGGGCACGGACCCACTGTATGTGCTGTCGCGCGCTGTGTGCAGAGGGCGACGGGAGCTTCCTGCGGTGGTCCCGTGTCGTCGGTCGGGAGCGTCCGTCCTGTTCCGGGCGCAGGGAATGGCTCATTATGACCTATTTCACTCGCTGCTCGTGACCAGGGTTCCCCTGGCTACGGCCTGGTCCGCGACGGCTTCCAGGGTCTGCTCCAGCGCCGCGCCCTCGGGCAGGTCGAGGTTCCCCTCCAGCGCGTACACGGTGAAACGGTACTCGTGAACGTCGCCCTCCTTGGGGCAGGGCGCGCCATAGGTCGCGTCACCGGCGGTGTTCTGTCCCTGCTTCGCGTCGCCCGGGACGGTGTTCTGCCGCAGCTCGACCAGCTGCGGGTCGAGGTCGTAGACCATCCAGAACACGACGGCCGCGCTCGGGTCGTCCACCACCAGCGCGATCGACCCCACGTCGTCCGGCAGCCCCGACCAGCTCAGCGGCGGGGAGACCGGATCGCCGTCGGCCTCACAGGAGTACGCGGAGGGCAGCGGCTGCCCCTCCTGCATCATCGGGCTGGTCACGTTGATGTCGGTCGGCATCTCGCCGCGCAGTTCCGAAGACATCCCGCACCCGGTCGACGCGAGGAGCGCGGCGCCCACCGCCACGGCACCCGCGCGGGTGCCGGGGGACGTTCTGGGCACACCGTGCGCGGCGGTGGTCCGGAGGGAAGGCAAGACCGGGAACAATGGGGCTCCTGCTGGACTTTCGGGCCAAAAGGCGAGACTCGCGGTACGTCGGACCGGGCGCGGGAGGACCCCGGCCGGTCACGGGGAGACCGTGCGCCCGGGCACCTGGACGGCTCGCGCGACACGGTCCTGAGCGAACCCTACTGCGATCGGCGGCGACCACGGCATTTCGGACCGTGCGGGGGCCGCGTCGCGTCGACGCGACGGGCGGACGCCGGAGCCGCCGACCCGCGCGGTCGTCCCCGGGATCGGTGATGATGGGGCGGTGCGGTTCTCCCTACTGGGGCCCCTTCAGGTGCATGACACCTCCGGTGCGCCCCTCACCATCGGCGGCGCCCGTCTGCGCGCCCTCCTGGCGCTGCTGCTGCTCCGCCCCGGCCACCACGTGTCCACCGCGTACCTCACCGAGGCGATCTGGGGCGACGCCGCCCCCGCCGCCTCGGGCAACGCGCTCCAGGCCCTGGCCTCCCGGCTGCGCCGCGCCCTGGGCACGGGCGCCCCGCTCCACGGGAACGCCTCCGGTTACCGGTTGGAGGTCGCCCCGGGCCAGGTGGACCTGTACGAGTTCGAGGACCTGGCGCGCCTCGGGCGCGAACGACTCCTGGCGGGGCGCCCGGGTGAGGCCGAGCGCGCCCTCTCCTCCGCTCTGGCCCTGTGGCGCGGCGCGGCCCTGCCCGACCTCACCGCCCGGGGCGTGGCCGAGGACGTCGCGCTGCGGCTGCACGAGTCCAGGCGCACCGCCCGGGAGGACCACCTCAGCGCCCGGCTCGACCTCGGGCGCCACGTGGAGGCCCTGCCCGACGCGGAGGCCCTGGCCTCCGGTGAGCCGCAACGCGAACGCCCCGTCGAACTGCTCATGCGCGCGCTGGCGGGCAACGGACGTACCGCCGACGCCCTGTCCGCCTACGAGGCCTTCCGCGCGCGGCTCGCCGACGAACTGGGGCTGGACCCCTCCGAACGCCTCCGGGAGGCCCACCTCAGGCTGCTGCGCGGTGAACTCGACTCCGAGCGCCGCACCACCGAGGCGCACCGCCCGCCGTCCGTGGTCCGGCTGCCCCAGCCGCTGACGAGCTTCGTTCCCCGTGAGACGGAGGTGGGTGCCACCGTGGACCGCCTCTCGACGGCGCGGTTGGCCACCCTCACCGGCCCCGGCGGTTCGGGTAAGACCCGGTTGGCGGTGGAGGTCGCGGCCACCGTGGCCGACCACGCCCCCGGCCTCGCCGCCGAGGGCGTGTGGTTCGTCGGCCTGGCCCCGGTGCGTCAGGGCGCCGACCTGCCCGACGCCCTGGCCACCGCGTTGGACCTGCGCGGACAGGCCGTCTTCCAGACACGCTCGGCCGTGACGCGTCAGACCCCGCTCGAACGGGTCGTCTCCTTCCTGGGCGATCGTTCCGGGCTCGTCGTGCTCGACAACTGCGAGCACGTGGTGGACGACGCCGCCCGCCTGGTCGAGGCCCTGCTGTCGAACTGTCCGGGCCTGCGCGTGCTCGCCACCTCCCGCGAGCCCCTCGGCGTTGACGGAGAGGCCCTGCTGCCGGTGCCCTCGTTCGACCTGCCACCCGAGGGCGCCGGGGCGGAGGAGGCCCGCGCCTTCCCCGCGGTGACGTTGTTCACCGAACGCGCCCAGGCGGTGCTGGCCGGATTCACCGTCGACGCCGACAACTCGGGTCACGTCGTGCGTATCGTCCGTGAACTGGACGGTATGCCGCTCGCCCTGGAACTCGCCGCGGCCCGCCTGCGCGCGATGTCGCCGGCCCAGCTCGCTGACCGCCTCAGCGACCGGTTCCGCCTGTTGACCAACGGGAGCCGTTCGGCCCTGCCCCGCCACCGGACCCTGCGCGCGGTGGTCGACTGGAGCTGGGAACTGCTCGACGAGCCCGAGCGCCGACTGCTGCGCCGTCTGGCGGTCCTGCCCGGCGGGGCCACCCTGGAGGCGGTCGAACGGATCGGCTCCGATCCCGACGGCCCGGACGGCACCGTGGCCGGTCATGACGTGTGGACGGTCCTGTTCGCCCTCGTGGACAAGTCCCTCGTGGTGGCGGAGAACCCCGAGCGGGGGGACGGCCCCTCCCACTACCGGCAGCTGGAGACGGTCCGCGCGTACGCCGCCGAGCGCCTGACGGACAGCGGTGAGGAGGTGCGGGTGCGGGATGTCCAGGCCCGCTACGCGCGCGACCTGTGGCGCCGCGCTGACCCGGGTCTGCGGGGCCCGGAGCAGCGGGCCTGGCTGGCCCGGCTCGGAGCGGAGTCCGACAACTGCGTGGCCGCCTTCCACTGGGCCGTCGAGCGGGGCGACGCGGCCCTGGCTCTCGACCTGGTGGAGCACTCCCAGTGGTACTGGTCGCTGGACGAGCACTGGCAACAGCTCCACCGGTGGGCCGGGCAGGTGCTGGAGATGGTGGGCGACGCGCCGCCCCCGGGGTACGAGGCTGCCTACGCGAGCTGTCTGTTCCATCTCTCGGGCCAGATGGAACTGGGCCGGGCCGCCGTCCTGGAGCGTCTCGACCGGGTGGAGGAGGTGCTGACCCGGGCCGGCCTGCGCGAGGAGGACCACCCCGTGCTCATCCTGGCACTGGTGTACCGGTCGATGGCCGCGGGGGTCGACGGGTACGACGGAGGTTCGCGGGACCGGGCGCGCACGCGCCTGGAGGAGAGCGCCAGGAGTCAGCGCGACCCCTGGACGCGTGCGATGACGTACCTGATGCTCTCACTGCTGGACGGGGTGCACGGAGACGCGGCCCGGGCGGCGGAACGCGCCGCGGTCGCTCTGGAGTCCATGCGTGACCTCGGTGACGTGTGGGGTCAGAGCAACGCGATCGTGCACCTGGTGGACGTGCTCCGCTACACCGACCTCGAACGGTGCCGCCGCCTGCTCGACGACGGGATCGCCCTGGCCGAGCGGGGCGGGCTGGACGGGGTCGTGGACATGTTCCGGACGAGACGGACCCAGGTCCTGGTCGACCTGGGTGAGGTGGAGGAGGCCGAACGCGACCTCAGGCGGCTCGTCGGCGGGCCCGTGGAGGAGGGGCACCTGGTGACCCTCCGGCTGACCCGGGTTCAGTGGCTGCGTGCCGCCGGTCGCGGCCCCGAGGCGCGGCGCCTCCTGGAGGAGACTGAGCCGGTCGTGGCCGGTCTGGGCGGGTTCGCGCCGGCCTACATCGAGCCCCTCTGGCGGGTCATGGCCGCCGAACTCTCCTGGGACGAGGGCGACACGGCGCGGGCCTGGCGGGACGCGGGACGCGCCTGGTGGTTGTCCAGGGTCGGTCTGGGCACCATCGGCGCCGACGTGCTGGACACCATGGCGACGATGGTGGAGGGGGAGGACCCGGAGTGGGCGGCCTTCCTGATCGGCTTCGCGACACGGCTGCGCGGGGTGGCCGACACCGCCTCACCCCGGGCGCGCCGCGTCCGTGAGCGGTTGGAGGCCAGCCTGGGCCCGGCCGGTCTCGCGCGGGCGCTGGCCGAGGGGGAGGGGGCGGACCGGGTGGCCGCCCGGGACCGGGTGGCGCGGTGGTTGGAACCCCGTGTCCCGAACGACGTCGACCTGGGTGACTGGGCGCTGTGATCCCGGTTCCGGTGGGACGGTGGTTCGCGCCCGCGCGCCGGGCGCCCCACGGTAGGGCGCCCGGCGGTCCGGGTCAGGTACGGCGGCGGTAGGCCCACACGGCCAGCGGGAAGAAGATCGCCGTGATCACCACGGTCCAGAAGAGCGTCCAGGCCGCGGGCGCGGCGGCGTCACCGCCGAGCATGAGCCCGCGCATGGCGTCCACCAGGTGCGTGACCGGGTTGTTCGCGGCGATCGGCGCGAGCCAGCCCGGCATGTCGTCCGGGGAGACGAACGCCGAGCTGCCGAAGGTCAGCGGGAACAGCAGGATCATGCCGAACGACTGCACCGCCATGGGTGTGCGCACCAGCATGCCCACGAACGCCGACATCCAGCACAGCGCGAACGCGAACAGCAGGACCAGGGCGCTGGCGCCCAGCACGCCGAGGAGGCCGCCGTCGGGGCGGAAACCGATCGCCACGCCCACCAGCATCACCATGACGACGGTGATCGCGTACCGGACGAGGTCGCCCAGGACCGCCCCGATCAGCGGTGCCGAACGCGCGATGGGCAGCGACCGGAACCGGTCGAAGATGCCCTTCTCCACGTCCTGGCTCAGGCTGAACCCGGTGCCCATCGTGGCGAACACGACGGACTGCGCGACGATGCCGGGCATGAGGAAGTCGCGGTAGGTCTGCCAGTCGCCCATCATCGCCTGTCCGAAGACGAAGACGAACAGGGTCACGAACATGACCGGCGTCAGCATCAGCCCGAAGACCTCTTCGGGGTTGGCCCTGATCTTGAGGACGCTGCGCCAGGTGAGCTGGAGCCCGTTCTGGACGGTCGTCAGCGGGGAGATGTTCGGCGGCGCCACCGGCGCGCCCTCCGGTGCCGACCTCGACCGGGTCGTCACGGCGCTCATGCTGGGGTCCCTTCGTTCGCGGGTCCGTCCGCGGTCTCGTCTTCGGCGGTGTGGCCGGTCAGGGCGAGGAACACCTCGTCCAGGCTCGGCCTGCGCAGGGAGAGCTCGGCGATGGAGACGCCCTGTTCGTCCAGGCGGCGCACCGTCTCCGGCAGTACCGCCACGTCGGTGACCGGGACACTGGCCAGCAGGCCGTCCGTGGTCACCGGCGTGCTCGTGACGGCCTCGACGATCCGTGTGGCCAGCGGGAGCTGGGACGGGTCCACCGTGCGCAGTTGCAGCACCTGGTTGCCCGCGTGCGACTTGAGCTCCTCGGGGGTGCCCCGGCTGATCACCTTGCCGTGGTCCAGGACGACGATGTCGTCGGCGAGCTGGTCGGCCTCCTCCAGGTACTGGGTGGTGAGCAGCACGGTGACCCCGTCGGCCACCAGGTCGCGCACCACGTCCCACAGGCCGTTGCGGCTGTGCGGGTCCAGGCCGGTGGTCGGCTCGTCCAGGTACAGCAGGGCGGGGCGTCCCACCAGGCTGGCCGCCAGGTCCAGACGGCGGCGCATACCGCCCGAGTAGGTCTTGGCGGGACGGTCGGCGGCGTCGGAGAGCCCGAACCGCTCCATCAGCTCCTTGGACCGGGCCCTGGCGTCGGCGCGCCCGAACCCGAGCAGCCGGGCGATGAGCACCAGGTTCTGGGTGCCGGTCAGCTCGGCGTCGACCGCCGCGTACTGGCCGGTCAGGCCGATCTGGCGGCGTACTTCGTGTGGTTCGCGGACCACGTCGAAGCCGCCGACGGTGGCGTGTCCGGCGTCCGGTCTGAGCAGGGTGGAGAGGATGCGCACGGTCGTCGTCTTCCCGGACCCGTTGGGTCCCAGGACGCCCAGCACGGCCCCCGCCGTCGCCGTCAGGTCCACTCCGCCAAGGGCGGTCTTGCCCTTGAAGTGCTTGACCAGACCCTCCGCACGGATGGCGTCAGTCATTGGTCCTCCGTTTCAACGTCTGTCCACAAGTGTGCGGACCCGCACTGACAGAACGCTGACAGCAGGGTTCGCCCCGGTCTGACACCGTCGGCGCCCGCCCCGGTCCGGGGGGAACGTCCTAGACTCGTGCACGTGATGAACACCCCGCCCCACGACGCCATTCCCCCCTCGGGGGGACTCCCCGACCCGTCCGGCCCGGTAGGGACCGCTCGGCTGCGGCCACCGCTTCGCAGGGTGAGCGGTCGCGCGATCGGAGTGTGGACCCTGCGGCTGATCTTCGGCGCGCTCTTCACCCTGACCCTGTTCCTGCTGCTCGCCTGGGGGGCGAGTTCGGCTCCCTGGGGCTGGATTCCCGGTTGGGCCTCGCACCACGCCTGGGTGCTGCCGGTGGCGTACTCGGTGTACGCGGTGGCCAAGATCGCGATCGTGCCGTCCTGGCGGTACCGGGTGCACCGCTGGGAGGTCACCGAGGACGTCATCTACACGCGCGAGGGGTGGATCAGCCGCGCCTGGCAGTTGGTTCCGGTGAACCGGCTCCAGACGGTGGACCACACCCAGGGGTGGCTGGAGCGGATGTTCGGAGTCGCCACCCTGAAGGTGCAGACCGCCTCCTTCGCCGGTTCCTCGACCATCGAGGGGCTGGACGCCGACGAGGCGCGCGGGCTGAGCGAGCGGCTCGCCGTGCGCGCCGGGACACTCCGGGACGACGCGACCTGATGGACGAACAGTACGGGCGTGACCGGGAACACGGCCAGCACGGGCCCGAGGGGGCGCGGGAACCCGGCGGCTGGATCGCTCCGGGCAGTACCCCCTCGGGGCTCCCGAACGGTGGCGAGGACCAGAGCGTCGTGCGGCCGAGTCCGCACGAAGGACCGGGGGCGGGGCCCCCGCCCCACTCCGGCGGGGACCCGTGGTCCGCCCGGCCGCCGGGTACCCCGACCCCTGCGGTGCCCGCGCCCCCGGACCCTGCGGTGCCCGCGTCCCCGCACGCTGGTCTTCCGAGCGCGGGGCCCGCCCCCTACCCGGGCGGTGCCGGTTGGGGGCCGTGGCACCCGGGGGCGCCCACCGCCCACTCCTGGTGGGGCGAGGAACGCCCGAGCGGTCCGGCCGACGCGTTCGGGGCGGAGCGCGCCCGACGGCTCAGTCCGCGCACCATGGTGGTCGGCCCGATCAACCAGCTACGGAGCCTCCTCCTGCCCGTCCTCGCCGGTCTGGTGCTCGGGGGCTTCAACCCCTGGCTGCTGACCGCCACGGGCCTGGGCGTTGTCGTGCTCCTGGTCGGCGGATTCGTCACCTGGCGAACCTTCCGCTACGAGGTCGGTTCGGACCGGGTCGAGATCAGCAGGGGCCTGATCCGCCGTTCCCGGCGCACCATCCCGCTGGAGCGCGTGCGCGGTGTGGACGTCACCAGCACCCTGCTTCACCGGCTGCTCGGTGTGGCGGTGGTGCGGATCGAGGCCGCCGCGGGCTCGGTGGGGGAGGCCGAGGACGGCAAGCTCGACGCCGTCTCCGCCGCCGAGGCCGAGCGGCTGCGCCGGGTCCTGCTGCACCGCAGGGCCGTGCTCGCCGAGCAGGGGACGCACGGCTCCGAGACGGGCCCCGGGGGAGGCCGGGACGCGGACGCCGCGACCGCCGGGCCTGGCGCGCTCCCCGAGGCGGACCGGACCACCGACGACACGGTCACCCACTTCACGATGCCCCGCTCCTGGTACCTCTACGGGGCGCTCAGCCTGGGCTACCTGCTGACACCCTTCGTCGTCCTGGCGACCCTGTTCGGCATGGTGCAGCAGTCGGCGGGGCAGATGGTGACCGACCTGTTCATCGACTGGGTGACCACGACCGACCGCGCCTTCCTCGTGGTGTTCGGGGCGGTGTTCGTGGGCGTGCTGGTGCTGCTGATGCCGGTGTTCGCGGTGGTTTCCTACGCCATCACCCACTGGGGGTTCCGTCTGCGCTCCCGTGACGGGTCGCTGCTCGCCGAGCGGGGCCTGTTCACCCGGCGCAGCGTCACCCTGGAGAAGCGGCGTATCCGGGGCTACGAACTCCTGGACAACCCCCTCGAACGCACCCGGGGCGCGGTGGGGCTGCGCGCGATCGTCACCGGCCTGGGCGACGCGGCGACCCGCGCCGTGCTCCTGCCGGTCGGCCCGAGATCGACGGTGGAACCAGTGGTGGACCGGGCCCTGACCCTGTTCCGGGGACGTCTGGTCCGCCACCCCCGTGCCGCCCTGTACCGGCGGCTGACCCGTGCCGTGGTGCCCTTCGGTGTCGTGGCCGCGGCGGCGGCGTACGGGGATCTCACCTTGCTGGCCGTGGTCGCCGGCATCCTGGCACTGCTGGGCGTCCCGCTCGGGATCGACCGGTACCGCTCGCTGGGGCACGGTTACGACGGTGAACGCGTCAGCGTGCGATCCGGGTCGCTGTCCCGTTCCCAGGCCACGGTGGAGCGGTCGGCGGTGATCGGGTGGACCTGGACCCAGACGCTCTTCCAACGCCGTTCCTCGTTGGCCAGCCTCCAGGTCACCGTGGGCGCGGGTACCGGCGGCTACACGGCCCAGGACGCCGCGCTCGACGAGTCCGTGGCCTTCGCGGCCCGCGTCACCCCCGAGATGGTGCGGCCCTTCCTCGTCCCCGAGGGGGACGGGGGCGCTGACGGTACGGGGCGACCGCGCTGCCCCTGACCCAGCCCGCCGGGTGCGGCACGACGAAGGGGGCGGTCGCCGTGCGACCGCCCCCCGCTGCCCTCCGGCCGCGTCCGGACCCGGAGGTCCGGCACGTACCTACTCGCTCTTCTTCGAACCGAACATGATCTCGTCCCAGGACGGCACCGACGCCCGGCGCCCCCGGCTCTTGCGCTTGGCCGCGCCAGCGCCCGTGGAACCGCTGGCCGCAGCCGGGAGGCCGGGGGTCGGGGGCGCCGGATCGGCCGCGCGGCGGGGCGTCCCCTTGTCGTTGAGGTCGATGGTGGCCCGGCGGCGGCGCGGACGCTGCCGGGGGTCCTCGGCCGGCGGCTCGACCGGCTCGACCGGGGGAGCCGGGGCCGGGCGGGCGTCCAGCCAGTCGGGTGCGGCCTGCGGCTCCGGGGGCCGCTGGGAGGGGTGGGAGCGGACCTCGTGCTGGTACGGCTCGGGCCGGACCGGCGCCTCGAACGCGGCGGGAGCGCTCTCCTCGAAGACCGCCCTGCGGGGCTCGGGGCGACGCTGCTCGTGGTGCTGGTGCTGGTGCTGGTGCTGGTGCTCGGGAGCTTCGGGCGCGGGCCGCGCGGGCGGTGCCTCGACCGGGTCGGCGAACCGCTGGCGAGCGGTCTCGGGGCGGTGCGCCGGGTGCCGGCGGCCCTCCGGCAGGGGAGCGGCGGGCGGCGGGTCGCCGCGCTGGTCCCCGAACCGGTCGTCGGGCGCCTCGAAGGCGCGCCGGGGCTCGGGCTCGGGTCGCGACGGCGCCTGGCGTCGTCGCTCCTCCCGGATCGGGACGCCGAACTGGTCGGTCTCGGTCTGACGGGCCACGGGGCGCAGCGGTTCGTCCAACGGCGTGTCCTGCGCGGGTGACAGGCGGCGCGGAGCGACGTGGTCGGGACGTCGTTCGGCGGCGGACTGCGCGTCCAGGCGGGGCAGGTCGGTGGAGTGCTCGCCGCGTCGCGGGGAGAAGGGGGTGACGTTGGCCCCGGGACCCGGTGCGGCGTCCAGGGGTTCGATGGAGGAGAACCGGGCGGCCTCCTCGTCGGCGGGGGTCACGCTGTTGTGTCTGGGCTCGTACAACCAGTGGGCGACGCGCTCGTCACCGCCGTGGAGGAAGACGAGCTTGAGCTGCCAGGAACGGTCCTCACGCTTCCACGAGTCCCATTCGGCGTCGCCGGTCTCCAGCTGGTGGGAGCCGATCCTCTTGGCGACCACCTCCTCCAGGGAGGGGCCGGGGCCGGTCTCGCCCTGGGAGCGCACGGTCGCGCGCTGGGCCTGTTGGGCGATGTACCCGCGCTCCTGGAGGACGGGTCCCTCGAACCAGCGCACCCGTTCGATGGGGATTCCGGAGATCTCGGAGATGGCCTCCGCGGTCTCGCCGGACCGGATACGGGCCTGGATTTCCTTGGGGCGCAACGGATTCTCCACTTCGATCTCGTACTGGCCGAGCCGGGAGAACTGGCCGCGTACCGCGGCACGGAGGCGGTCGTCAACGGGCAGCATGAAGCGGGTGCCACGGCCGGTGCTGGCGAGCACCAGGTAGGTGCCGTCCTCGCTCACGGCCACGAGGCGAAGCTCGTGCATCGCCCTCCCTTTCGCGTCCCGTCGAGAGCCGGTCCGGTGGACCGTCCCCCGCGTTCTCCAAGTCTGGTCGGCCGACAACGGTTCGGCCAGTACCGCGCCCGGCATGTCCGAACTGTGCCCGCCTCCCGGCCCGTGGTGGGCACCACGGTGGGAGCGGCCCCGGGGTCGGGGCTCTTATGGTCACTTCCGGTGCCAATCTTGACACGGTGAACCTTCCGTGACCGGGAGCGATCGAGGGTGAATGTCGCGCATCCCGCACGAAGGCTCCGCGGTGATGGTATCCCGGGAGCTCGAATCCCCCCAGGCCCGGGGAAAACTCCGATCTCGGACCGCACTCGAACCTGATGGGAGTGTCGGTTCGCAACTCGACACGCCGTTGGATGCCACACAGTGATCATTCCAATCTCATGGCGTTATCAGCGGTCCGCCGCCCGTAAGGTGAAGTTTCCACTTATGGGCTGTTTGCGAAGTTTGGGTTGTCCGGGTGTGTCTGCCCCGCCACACACCCATCCCACGACCAAGTGCCCCGCCGCGCCGACCGCGGCCGACAGAGGGGGGAGGGCACGATGCCAAGACCCGATCACGAGGACGAGTTCGAGGCACGGGAGGAGGGCCCCGAGAAGGAGCGAGGCCGGAGGAAGCGGATCGACCTGAGCGTGGCGCAGGTCGCCGGAGCCGGGGTCGCCACGCTGACCGCCGCCACCGCCGCCTCCTATCTCAACGTCTACGGGACCGTCATCGGCACCGGTGTCATGGCCGTGCTGAGCACCAGCGCCGCCCCGGTGATCCAGCACTGGATCACCCGCAGCGGAGAACAGGCCAAGGGGTTGGCGGAGAAGGCGGAGCGGAAGGCCGCCCACCACACCGCCGTGCGTTCCCTCGTCGACACCGAGGCCGAGGCCCGCGCCGACGAGCGGCTGTCCGATCCCTCGACGGCCGTGTTCGGGCAGGCGGGACCGGCCGGGACGGGACGTCTCCTCGGCGCGCCGCACGGGAGCGGAACCGAAGGGACCGACCTCCGCGACGAGGACGACGCGACCCGCACGATGGCCATGCCGGCCGTGGGGACCGACCTGCCGGGCCAGACCCTCGCGCACGGTTTCGGCAACCCCGAGGACCCCACCCTCGTCGGCGGTTCCACGGAGAACGACGCCACCCGGGTCCTCGGAGCCGTGGGCGGCTCCGCAGGAGCACACACCCGGGAGACCCCGGGCGGCACAGGGGGCGGAGGGGACGCCCCGGACCGGCCCAGGCGCGGCTGGCGCACTGTGGTGATCCCGGCCGCCGCGGTGTTCACCCTGGTCATGTTGGTCATCCTGGCCTTCGAACTGCTCACCGGCCGCTCCCTCACCGCCTGGACCCAGGGGCAGGACGAGCCCACCTCGCCCTCACTGCTGGGCGGCCACTCCTCCCAGGTCCAGGACGAGGAGGAACCCGAGGACGCACCCGTGACCCACGACGGCGGGCGTCCCTCGGACGACGGCGACACCGGGAGCACGCGGCCGGAGACCGATCGGCCGGAGGCCCCCGAGACCGGCACACCGCCGACCGGGACCGACCCGCAGACCCCGGAGGGCGGGCAGACCGACCCGACCGCACCTCCCGTGGACGGCGGAGAGCAGGTGGACCCGGGCGGCGGCGAGGCGCCCGACCCGGGGTCGCGGCCCCAACAGCCCGAGGGGGAACCCGCGCCCGAGCCCGCCACGGCCCCCCTCGGCTAGCCGGGACCGTCGTTCGGCCGGGGCCCGCGCCCCGGCGCCCGTGTTCGGCGGGCCCGCGCCCCGGGCACGGCGGTCCTCAGCCGAAGACCGTGTCCAGGTAGGCGTTGCCGAAGCGGCGGTGCGGGTCCACCCGGTCCCGCACCGCCAGCGCGTCGCCCAGGCGCGGGTAGACGCCCTCCAGGTAGGCGCGGTCGCGGGTGTGCATCTTGCCCCAGTGCGGCCGTCCGCCCACGGAGGTGAAGACCGCCTCCACGTCGGCGAAGTACGACTCGTAGGGGGTTCCCTGGTACATGTGCACCGCCACGTACGCGGTCTCGCGCTCGTGGGCGGTGGACAGCCACACGTCGTCCTCGGGGGCGAAGCGCACCTCCACGGGGAAGCTCACCCGGTGGTCCCCCCGGTCCACGATCCTCCTGACCTCGCGCAGCACGTCCGCCGCGTGCTCGGCGGGAACCGCGTACTCCATCTCCACGAACCGCACGTCGCGGACCGAGGCGAACACCCGGTGCGAGACGTCCGTGTAGCTCCGCGCGGACAGGGCCCGGGAGCTGATCTGGTTCACCGTGGGAACCGCAGCCGGGAACCGGCGGCACACGCGGTTGATCCGGTCGAAGAGGGTGTTCGACAGGAAGTCGTCGTCCAGCCAGTGCTTGAAGGCGGACAGCGGTTGGGCGGGACCTTCGGAGATGTTGTTGCGCTTGGTGTTGGTGTTGCCCGTGTGCGGGAACCAGAAGAACTCGAAGTGGTCGTTCTCCGCACGCAGCTCGGGCAGCCGCTCCAACACCTCGTCCAGCGGCATGGGCTCCTCCCTGGCGTGCAGGAGGAAGGCGGGCCGTACCGCGAAGGTCAGCGCCGTCACGACGCCGAAGGCGCCCAGGCCGACCCGGGCCGCGTGGAACAGCTCCGGGTCCCGCTCGGCCGAGCACTCGACCACGGAGCCGTCCGCGAGCACCATCTCCAGGCCCACGACCTGGCTGGCCAGGCCGCCCGCGTCTCGCCCGGTGCCGTGGGTGCCGGTCTGTACGGCGCCGGCGACCGTCTGCACCGCGATGTCGCCCATGTTGGCCAGGGCCACACCGGCCGCGGCCAGGGCTTCGTTGAAGTTGCACAGGGGCATTCCCGCCTCGACCGTCGCGGTCCCCGCCTCCACGTCGATGGAGCGCACGCGGTTGAGCGAGGTGGGGGCCAGGAGCAGACCGTCGGTGACGGCCACGTCCGTGAAGGAGTGCCCGGAACCGACCATGCGCACGCGCAGGTCCTCGGCGGTGGCGGAGACGACGGCGGAGACGACGTCGTCGGTGTTGTCGGGGGTCGCCGTCCGGCGCGGGCGGGCCTGGTGGGTGTCAGCCCAGGTGTGCCACAACACATCAGTCATGCGGTGACATTACCCAGCGGTCACTTGTGTGACCAGACCGGGAGTGTCCCTGGTCACGGAAGGCGCGAAAGACCCGTCACTCGGGCCGGGGCGGCTCCGGGAGGGTACGGGGAGCTGGTTTCATGAGGTGCATGAGGCCTTACGACGCGTTTCTGCTGATCTCCTTCGGCGGCCCTGAGGGCGAGGACGAGGTCATCCCGTTCCTGGAGAACGTCACCCGCGGGCGCAACATCCCCCGCGAGCGGTTGGCGGAGGTCGGTGAGCACTACTTCCTCTTCGGGGGAGTGAGCCCGATCAACCAGCAGTGCCGGGACCTGCTCGCCGCGGTCACCGCCGACTTCCGGACCAACGGCATCGACCTGCCGGTGTACTGGGGCAACCGGTTCTGGGAACCGGTGCTCGCCGACACCCTGGAGCGGATGCGCCAGGACGGCGTGCGCCGCGTGCTGGCGCTGCCCACCTCCGCCTACTGCAACTGGTCCAGCCGGACCGCCTACCACGAGGACATCGAGCGCGCCCGTGCGGCGCTCGGTGAGGGCGCCCCCGAGATCGACCTGATCCGCCCCTTCTACGACCACCCCGGGTTCGTCGAGCCGTTGGCGCGGCACACCCAGGAGTGTCTGGAGCGGCTCCCCGACGACCAGCGCGAGGGTGTGCGCCTGCTGTTCTCCGCGCACTCCATCCCCACGGCGATGGCCGAGGCCAGCGGCGGACCGGACCAGGGGTTCGGCCCGGCGGGCGCCTACGGCACGCAGCTCGCCGAGGTGGCCCGCCTGGTGGTGGAGCGCCTGGACCGCCCCTACCCCTACGAGCTCGTCTACCAGAGCCGCAGCGGACCGCCGAGCCAGCCCTGGCTGGAGCCCGACGTGAACGACCGCATGGAGGAGCTGGCCGCCGAGGGGGTCCCCGCCGTCGTGGTCGTCCCGCACGGGTTCGTCTCCGACCACATGGAGGTCAAGTTCGACCTCGACGTGGAGGCCCGCGACACCGCCGCCAAACTGGGTCTTGGCTACGAGCGGGCGCTCAGCCCCGGCACCCACCCGTCGTTCGTGTCGATGGTGACCGAGCTGGTGCGCGAGTACACCGACCGGACCGGGGAGCGGCGGCTGACCTCGCTGCCGCACTGCGCCGAGGCGGGCGGTCAGTGCTGCAAGCAGCGCTGACCCTGCCGTCCCGCTCCCGTGCGCCGCGGCCGGAGGTACCGTCGCCGGGCACGGGAGCGGGCCGCGCTCAGGTGCCGAGCGCGAGGTAGTCCGTGGTCCGGACGATCTCCTCGCGTTCGGCGAACGTGGCCAGGGAGTCCGCCACGGCCGAGCTGTCGCCGTCGCGGACGATCGCCGCCAGCACGTCCTCGCAGGCCCTGATCACCGCCCGCTGGAGGTCGGAGGGGATGATGACGAGCCGGTAGCCGAGCTCCGCCAGCCGTGCCCGGGGCACGACCGGGGTCTTCCCGCCGTGGAACATGTTGATCAGCTTGGGTCCGGGGATCTCGCGGGCGATCAGTTCGATCTGCTCCACGGTCTCGGGCGCCTCGACGAACACGACGTCGGCACCGGCCTCCAGATAGGCGTGTGAACGCTCCAGCGCCGCGTCCACCCCCTCAGCGGCGATCGCGTCCGTGCGGGCGATCACCACCAGGTCCGGGTCGGTGCGCGCGTCCAGTACCGCTCGGAGCTTGCCCACCATCTCACCGGTGGGTACCAGGGACTTGTCGTCCAGGTGCCCGCAGCGCTTGGGGAAGGTCTGGTCCTCCAGGTGCAGCCCGGCCACGCCCGCGCGCTCGAACAGGCCCACCGTGCGCACCGCGTTCACGGCGTTGCCGAAGCCGGTGTCGGCGTCGGCGATGACCGGGAGCGACGTCACCGCCGTGATCTGCGCCAACCGGTCGGCGACCTCCGTGACCCCCAGGAGGCCGATGTCGGGCACCCCGTGGCCCCGCGCGATCGCGCCGCCGCTGGCGTAGACCAGCTCGGCTCCGCCGCGTTCGGCCAGTCGGGCGGTGAGTCCGTCGAACACTCCGGGGGCGACGTGTGTGCCGTCGCCCTCGACCAGTGCGCGCAGCCGTGTGGTCGCCCTCATGCGCGGGCCCCTCTCCAGTCGACGTCGGGGCGGGTACGACGGCGACGTCGCACACACCCTGGATACTGCTTGTATACAATCCTGGACGAGCCTGGACCGCCGGGTCCGGGATGTCAAGCGGCGGGGTCGAGGGGGCGGACCGACCGGTACCGCCTACGGAGGGAGCGCGGTGAAACAGGGCGATCTGGTGTACGAGCGGTTGCGCGAGGAGATCGTGGAGTGGGAGCTGGCACCCGGAACGCACCTGAACGAGACCCGGATCGCCGCCCGCCTGGGCGTGTCCAGGACGCCCCTGCGTGAGGCCCTGCACCGGCTCGACCGGGACGGTCTGGTGCGGATCAGCCCGGGCCGCGGGGCCTTCGTCAGCGAGATCGCCCTCGGGGACGTCGCGCACCGGTTCCAACTGCGCGACGCGCTGGAGTCCTACGCCGTCCGGCTGTGCGCGCGAGCCGACGAACGCTCGGTGTTCGGTGCGCTGGAGGCGGACTTCCTGGAGTGGCGGGACCGGTTCGACGCGGGCGCGGGCGCGGTCGACGACACCGGGTACTACGCCCTGACCTCGCGGTTGGACGCCGAGGTCTCCCAGGGGGCGGCCAACCCCCACCTCTCGGACTCCCTCGCCTCGGTCCGCCAGCACCTGCGGCGGTTGCGCCGGATCGCCCGTCGCACACCGGGCCGCATGGCGCTCAGCGCCGGTGAGCACGCCCGGATCTGCGCCGCCGTGCGCGCGGGGGCGGAGGAGGAGGCCGCGCGGGCCGCGTCGGAGCACGTCGGCAACAGCCTGCGCCACATCCTGGCCGCGCTGGGCGGCAGTGCGGTGGGCGGCAGCGCGGTGGCGCTCGACTGACCACCCGTGCCCACGGGTCAGCGGGACGCCCCCGCCGCGCCCCCGAGTCAACAATGTTGACCGCCCTTGAAGTGGGGTGATTCAGGTCACCGGGAGCGATAGAGTCGGCTCAGACCACAAGTCGACCTTTTCGGGAGTAACTGTCTTGGTCCGTTCCTGGTACGAACTTCCAGAATACGTCCGCCTGCGCCGCGTGAACGGTCTGCGCCTGTCTCCGGACGGCACCCGGCTCGTCGCGCCCGTGAGCGACCTGGCCCCCGACGCCAAGTCCTTCCGCAGCGCCCTGTGGGAGATCGACGTCGCCCCCGAGGCCGAGGGAGGGAGCGCTCCCCGGCGCCTGACCCGCTCCACCAAGGGCGAGTCCAGCGCCGGGTTCCTCCCCGACGGCTCCGTACTCTTCACGACCGGCCGGGACGACCCCGAGGCCGAGCCGGGGGAGAAGCCCAAGTCCGCCCTGTGGCTGCTGCCCGCCCACGGCGGAGAGGCCCGCCAGGTCGCCTCCCGCCCCGGTGGCGTCGGCTCCTTCACCGTGGCCCGCGACTCCGGGCTTGTCGCCTTCACCAGCAACGTCCTGCCGCGTTCGGCGGACACCGAGGCCGACACCGAGGCCCGCAAGGCCCGTGAGGAAGCCGGGATCACCGCCATCCTCCATGAGGCGCTCCCGGTCCGCTCCTGGGACAGCGACATCGGCCCCGACCTGCCCCGCGTCTTCACCGCCGCCCCGCCCGAGAACGACGACGCCCGCCTCGGCGAGCCCCGCGACCTCACCTCCGACACCGGCCTGGCCCTGCTCGGCTCCGCCCCCGCGCTCACCCCCGACGGGTCCACCCTGCTCATCGGCTGGGCGGTGCCCACCTCCGGCGGGGCGAGCAGGGACGAGGTCGTCGCGATCGACACCGCCTCCGGCGAGCGCCGCACCGTCGCGGGCTCGGCCGACTCCGAGCACGAGTTCTCCGGGCCGCTGGCCTCACCCGACGGTGCCAGCGTCCTGACACAGGCCAGGACCGAGGGCAGCTACGACGGAGAGCCCCGCGACGCCACGCTGTGGATCACCGACCTCGCCACCGGCGAGGGCCGCGACCTGCTGCCCGGGCACGAGCTCTGGCCCCGGGACTACGCGTGGTCGGCCGACTCCCGCGCGGTCTTCTTCGTGGCCGACCAGAACGGTCGGCGCCCGCTCTTCCGCGTGGACGTGGCCACCGGTGAACTCACCCGTCTCACCGGCGACCACGGCGCCTACAGCGCGCTCAACCCCTCCCCGGACGGTCGCCACGTCTACGCCCTGCGCGACGCCTGGGACGCCCCGCCCGCACCGGTCCGGCTGGAGGCCGAGACGGCCGACGGCCAGCCCGTGTACCTGCGCACGCCCGGCTCCGAACTGACCATGCCGGGCACGCTCACGGAGATCGAGACCACCGCCGACGACGGCACCCGCGTCCGCTCCTGGCTGGTGCTGCCCGAGCAGGCCTCGGCCGCATCGCCCGCCCCGCTCATGCTGTGGGTGCACGGTGGCCCGTACATGAGCTTCAACGGCTGGTCCTGGCGCTGGAACCCGTGGATTCTGGCGGCCCGGGGCTACGCGGTCCTGCTCCCGGACCCCGCGCTGTCCACCGGCTACGGCCAGGACATGCTCCGCCGTGCCTGGGGCCAGTGGGGTCCGCGCACCCACGCCGACGTCATGGCCATCACGGACGCCGCCGAGGCCCGGGACGACATCGACGCCGAGCACACCGCCATGATGGGCGGCTCCTTCGGCGGCTACATGGCCAACTGGATCGCCGGGCACACCGACCGGTTCAAGGCGATCGTGTCGCACGCCTCCCTGTGGCAGCTGGACGGGTTCAGCGGCACCACCGACTACCCGCCGGTGTGGGAGCGGGAGTTCGGCACCCCGCTGGCCCAGCCGGAGCGCTACCGGTTGAACTCACCGCACCTGCACGCGGACAAGATCCGTACGCCGATGCTGGTCATCCACGGTGACAAGGACTACCGGGTGCCGATCGGCGAGGGCCTGCGGCTGTGGCGCGACCTCCTCCTGCACGAGGTGGACGCGAAGTTCCTGTACTTCCCCGACGAGAACCACTGGATTCTCAGCCCGGGCAACGCCCAGATCTGGTACGAGACGATCTTCGCCTTCCTGGACCACCACGTCCACGGCAAGGAGTGGATCAGGCCCGAGCACGTCTAGATCCGATCCCCTGGTGGGGCCGTCCCCCGCGACGGCCCGCGTGGCACATCCCTGGGAGGGCTCTGGCATCCGCCGGGGCCCTCCCTCGGCCGCTTCCCGGCCACCGCCGACCCGTGGGGCGGCGCATAGAGTTCGGGCGGGTACTCCGGGCACGACGGACCCGGGGGCCACGAGCGGAAGGGCACCCGTGACCACCATCCACTCCCCCCACGACCCGGAGAAGCTGCGCGACCTCGCCGTCGCCGTGGCGGCGGAGGCCGGAGCGCTCGCGGCCAAGGGGCAGGAGGGCATCACCGTCCTGGACACCAAGTCCAGCCCCACCGACGTCGTCACCGAGATGGACCGCGCCACCGAGGACCTCGTCAGGAACCGGCTGCTCGCCGCCCGCCCGTGCGACGCCGTCCTGGGCGAGGAGGGCGGCGGCGTCGAGGGCACCAGCGGGGTGCGCTGGGTCGTGGACCCCATCGACGGCACCGTCAACTACCTCTACGGTGGGCCCGACTGGGGCGTGGCGATCGCCGCGGAGATCGACGGCGTGGTCGTGGCCTCCGCCGTCCACCTGCCCGCCCACGGGAACATGTTCGACGCCGTCCTGGGCGGCGGGTCGCGCCTTGACGGCCGCACCCTGTGCGCGCCCGACGCGGTCCCGCTGGACCGGGCGCTGGTCGCCACCGGCTTCGGGTACTTCCCCGAACGCCGACTCCAGCAGGCCAGGGTGCTCACCGAGGTGGTGCCCCGGGTCCGGGACATCCGGCGGGTGGGTTCCGCGGCCGTCGACATCACGGGTCTGGCCACGGGCCGCTGCGACGCCTACTACGAGCGCGGTCTGCACCTGTGGGACTGGGCCGCGCCCGGTCTGGTCGCCAGCGAGGCCGGGCTGCGGGTGGGCGGGCTGCGCGCCGGACCGCCCAGCAACGACCTGGTGATCGCGGCCCGCCCCGGTCTGTACGAGGAGCTCGACGCACTCCTGGCGCCGCTGGGAGCCGACACCGACGGCTGACCCGCACACGAGTGCCCCGGACGCCGTGGGCGTTCGGGGCACGGGCGGCGCGGGGTCGCACGCCCTCACGAGGAGGTGGCGCGCCCCGGCCGGGGGTCGTCGGCCCCGGCCCCGTCAGGGGCGGGGACGACGTCGGCCGCTCCGCTCAGGAGTGGGTGTCGACGCCGTTGCGGGCCGCGATGCGGTAGAGGTCCTCCAGCTCCGACGCATGGGTGTCGGCGAGGAACTCGTCTCCTGCGTCACGCGCTGATTCGAGCGACCGGTAGGTCTCGCTGATCCGGACCCTGATCTCCGCCATGAACTCGCCCATTGCACCTCTTCCAGGGGTAGGCACCGGGACGGGGTGGTGTCCCGGTGGAATCCGTGTGCGCGCGACGCGGCGCCCGCACGAGTAGAAGACGTCACGACCCTGTGACACGCGTGTACGTCGCGGTCCGGGGTGGCCCCCGGTGTCCGCGCGTCGCCTTCTACCTCTACCGCACTGTGACCCACGTCAAACCCCGACCCCCCTCGTGTGACGGTTCCGTGATCCCGGGGCGGTCCGCCGGGCTCCCGGAAGGGGGCGGCTCGCGGCGCGGTGGTCCCGCTGCGGCCGGATGGCCCTGGGGCCGTCCGGTCGCGGACACGCGTCAAGCGATGGTCAGGGGTGTCACAAGACACATTTTCCGAGCGGGCCTGGTGCTTACTTGTTTCTTATTCTTGATGTGTCAGATTTGAGATGTGCGGGGTTGAGCCGTCGCCGACGGTTGGGGGATTCGCCGGCGGCGGCCGCCCCGTGCACAGGGGGAGCCGCGAGGCTCCCGGCCCAGCGCCCGTGCCACACGGGGGCGAGGGGACCGAGCGAACCCACGGGTTTACCGTCTCCTTACCTCCACTGTGAGAGAACGGTTGACGCGGCCGGGACCAAGAACGCCGCTGCCGGTGTGTTGGGGGATGCGCCGGCAGCGGCCCCCTTTTTGTTTCCAGACACCGACGCTCTAGAAGGACAACGTTGCGCGTACTCGTGGTCGAAGACGAACGGGTCCTGGCCGACGCCGTGGCCGTCGGACTGCGGCGGGAGTCCATGGCGGTCGACGTCGTCTACGACGGTGACACCGCTCTGGAGTACACCTCGGTCAACGACTACGACGTCGTGGTCCTGGACCGCGACCTCCCCGGAGCGCACGGCGACGACGTCGCCCGCTCCCTGGTCAACGACAGCTACAACGGCCGCATCCTGATGCTCACCGCCTCCGACGGCGTCCAGGACAAGGTCGAGGGCCTCACCCTCGGGGCCGACGACTACCTGGCCAAACCCTTCGCCTTCGCCGAGCTCATCGCCCGCGTGCACGCGCTGGGGCGGCGTTCGGCGCCCCCGCTGCCGCCGGTGCTGGAACGGGAGGGCATCAGCCTGGACCCCGCCAACCACCAGGTGCACCGCGACGGCCGCGAGGTCTCGCTCACCCCCAAGGAGTTCGCCGTCCTCCAGGTGCTCATGCGCGCCCAGGGGACCGTGGTCAGCGCCGAGGGCCTGTTGGAGAAGGCGTGGGACGAGAACGCGGACCCCTTCACCAACGTCGTCCGGGTCACCGTCATGACCCTGCGCAAGAAGCTCGGTGACCCCCCGGTCATCCAGACCGTCCCGGGGGCGGGGTACCGGTTGTGAGACCGGGGGAGCGACCGGAACCGGGACAGGTCGAACCGACGCGCCCCGGCGACACCGGAACCTGGCGCAGTCTGAACTCCGTCGCCCCCAGCGGTGACGGGGCCGAACGCTCCTCCGCCCGTACCACCGTGCACGCCACGGTCCACCGCTTCACCGACAACCTGAGCCTGCGGGCCCGCCTGACGCTCATCTACGGGATGCTGTTCTTCGCCGCCGGCTCCCTGCTGGTCCTGGTGAACTACCTGGTCGTCGCGGTCCTACTCAACGCGCTCCTCGCCGAGGAGAGCCCGGCCGAGCTGATCGAGAACAGCCACTACATCGAGCAGGTCCTCACCCACGTCACCCGGTTCTCGCTGCTGGCCCTGTTCCTCGTGGGCCTGCTCGCCGTGGCCCTGGGGTACGCCGTGGCGGGCCGTGCGCTGTCACCGCTCCAGAAGATCACCCGCATCGCCCGCAGACTCTCCGAACGCTCCCTGCACGAGCGCATCGCCCTGTCGGGGCCCGACGACGAGATCCGCGAGCTCGCCGACACCTTCGACGGCATGCTCGAACGCCTCGACCGGGCCTTCGACGGCCAGCGCCGGTTCGTCGCCAACGCCTCCCACGAGCTGCGTACGCCCCTGGCGATCAACCGCACCCTCCTGGAGGTGGCCCTGAGCGCCCCGGACGTCTCACCGGACCTCAAGACGCTCGGACAGACCCTCCTGGAGACCAACGCCCGCCACGAGCGCCTCATCGACGGCCTGCTGTTCCTGGCCAAGAGCGACCGTGAACTGGAGTCCAAGGCCAGGGTCGACCTGAGCGAGGTCGCCGTGACCGTCCTGAGCCAGCTCTCCGCCGACATCGACCGGTCGGGGCTCTCGCTGCGCAAGGACCTGCGCCCCGCGCCGGTGGTCGGCGACCCCGTGCTCCTGGAGCGCCTCGTGGCGAACCTGGTCGAGAACGCCCTCAAGTACAACGTCGACGAGGGCGAGATCACCGTCCGCAGTGGCATGTACGAGGGGATGCCCGCCGTCCAGGTGGAGAACTCCGGCAAGGTGATCCCGGCCTACGAGATCGAGGGACTGTTCGAGCCCTTCCGGCGCGGTTCCGGCGACCGGGTGGGTTCGGGGCGCAGCGCCGGTCTGGGGTTGTCCATCGTCCGGTCGGTGGTGCGCGCCCACGCCGGGGTGGTGACGGCCTGGCCCCGCGCGGGCGGCGGCCTGGTCGTCACGGTGTGCCTGCCGGTACCTCCGGGTAACGGGACGGAGAACGCCGAGCGTCGCTAGGCCCGGGGGCCGAGCTGCGCACCGCCCCGCTTCGTGGTATCTATACGTGTCCGAAGACACGCCCACCCCTGTCACGAGTGTCGACCTGCGGTGGGTATGCTTCCCCGGGCGTGGACACGGAGGGAATCCCTCCTGACGTGGGCATGTCTGGGTTTTCGCCCGTACTCGGGGGAGTGCTCCAGGCTGGTCCGGCATGTGGGCGCAAACGTGTTTTCGGGTCTACGAGACACCCGGAGTCGGGTAGTACCGGGGAAACGACCCGAGAGGGGCCACCCAACCTTGGCCGCCTCCGGTCACGATCCCGTGAACGTACTGCTGACCTGTGGACTGTGGCCCGGGAGGGGGCACGGTCGGACGACACCGGGAAAACTCGTCGGCCGATTCGGGCACAACGAAGGTCTCTCAAGCGTTACACCCGCGCGACGAGGCACTAAACGAGGGGGATGGAGTTAGCAGAGATGGCGACCGACTACGACAGCCCGCGCAAGACTGACGAGGACATCAACGAGGACAGCCTCCAGGAGCTGCAGGCGCGGCGCGTGGACAAGGGCACCGGCACCATCGACGTCGACCCCGACGAGGTGGCCGAGGGCATGGAGCTCCCCGGTGCCGACCTGTCCGGCGAGGAGCTCGCGGTGCGCGTGCTTCCCCGCCAGGCCGACGAGTTCACCTGCTCGCG
The DNA here is from genome assembly GCF_040635075.1 of Nocardiopsis sp. NPDC007018. NCBI lineage: Bacteria > Bacillati > Actinomycetota > Actinomycetes > Streptosporangiales > Nocardiopsidaceae > Nocardiopsis > Nocardiopsis sp. NPDC007018. Next base: position 12,022 of record NZ_JBEYHA010000013.1, on the reverse strand, counting down.
CTGCTTCCTGGTGCACCACCGCAGTCAGCTCGCTGAGCAGCGCGCCGGTCAGCTGGTCTGCAAGGAGTGCGCCTGACCGACGGTGACGGTCTCCCGTCCGATTCCCACGGTATCCGAGGACGCTGAGGGGTGAGGGCCCGGGAGCCGTCCGACCGTGGGACGGTGGCTCGCGGTCACGACGGTGGACGGCCGACCGCACGTGGGGGCTCACCCCCATGTGGTGGGCCGTCCACCGTCGTCGCGAGCCGCCCGGCCGGGGGCGGTGCTCAGGCCTCCAGGTCCCGCCCGCCGGAGCCGACCAGCTGCTTGCGGGCGGCGCGGACGGCCAGCACCCTGGCCACCTCGACGCCCACACCCGCCACCACGGCCCACCCGAGGGCGCGGCCCAGGCTCACGTCCGGGGACTCCAGGTCCGTGGGCGGTTCCTCACCGGTGGCGCGCGTCCACGCGAAGGTCAGGGCCTTGCGTGTGACGAACTCGGCCGCGAAACCCGCGACCATGCCGATGATGACCGGTGCGACCTCACCGTCCTTCTTTGCCATGTGAATCGTTCACCGTTCCCTAGTGCGTACGATGGGCGCGGACGCGTGGCGCCCGCTGGGGAATCCTTTCACGCGGACCCCCGGACCGCATCGGCGGCGGCCCCCCGGGGCGGCGCCGTTCTCCCTGTCAGAGGGGGGAAACCGGGAGCGACCAGGGTGCTCGGAGGGCTAATATTGCCCGCATGACCAACCGCTCTCATTCCTTCCGCATGCCCGACAAGCCTTCGCTGGACGGTATCGAGGCGAAGTGGGTGGACGTATGGGATGAGTCCGGCGTCTACCACTTCGACCGCACGCGCAGCCGCGAGGACGTCTACTCGATCGACACCCCGCCCCCCACGGTGTCCGGATCGCTGCACATCGGCCACGTGTTCTCCTACACGCACACCGACACCGTCGCCCGCTTCCAGCGGATGAACGGCAAGGCCGTCTTCTACCCCATGGGCTGGGACGACAACGGTCTGCCCACCGAGCGCCGCGTCCAGAACTACTACGGGGTCCGCTGCGACCCGTCGGTCCCCTACGACCCGGACTTCCAGCCCCCGCACAAGCCCGACCCCAAGCGCCAGGTCCCCATCTCGCGCCGGAACTTCATCGAGCTGTGCGACATCCTCACGGTCGAGGACGAGAAGGTCTTCGAGTCGATCTGGCGCCGTCTGGGGCTGAGCGTCGACTGGCGGCACACCTACGCCACCATCGACGGCAACTCCCGCGCCGCCGCACAGCGCGCCTTCCTGCGCAACCTGGCCCGCGGCGAGGCCTACATGTCGGAGGCGCCCACCCTGTGGGACGTCACCTTCCGCACCGCCGTGGCCCAGGCCGAACTGGAGGACCGCGAGCGTCCCAGCGCCTACCACAAGGTCGCGTTCCACAAGCCGGACGGCACCCCGGTCCACATCGAGACCACCCGCCCCGAGCTGCTGGCGGCCTGCGTCGCCCTGGTCGCCCACCCCGACGACGAGCGGTACGCGGACCTGTTCGGCACGACCGTGACCACCCCGGTCTTCGGCGTCGAGGTCCCTGTGCGGGCGCACCACCTCGCCGACCCCGAGAAGGGGTCCGGCATCGCGATGATCTGCACCTTCGGTGACACCACCGACGTCACCTGGTGGCGCGAGCTCCAGCTGGAGACCCGCCCCATCATCGGCTGGGACGGCCGCGTCATCGCCGACCCGCCCAAGGGCATCGAGTCCGACGCCGCCCGCGAGGCCTACGCCCGCCTGGCCGGGGCCACGGTCCACACCGCCCGCGAGCGCACCGTGGAGCTGCTCCGGGAGAGCGGCGACCTCGTCGGCGACCCCAAGCCCATCACCCACCCGGTGAAGTTCTACGAAAAGGGCGACAAGCCCCTGGAGATCGTCACCACCCGCCAGTGGTACATCCGCAACGGCGGCCGTGACGAGGACGTGCGCGCCCAGCTGCTTCGGCGCGGCCGTGAGCTCACCTGGTACCCCGAGCACATGCGCCAGCGTTACGAGAACTGGGTGGAGGGGCTCAACGGCGACTGGCTGATCAGCCGCCAGCGCTTCTTCGGCGTCCCGTTCCCCGTCTGGTATCCGCTGGACGCGGACGGCAACCCGGACTACGACGCGCCGCTGCTGCCTTCCGAGGACCAGCTGCCCGTCGACCCCAGCTCCCAGGCACCCGCCGGGTACACCGAGGAGCAGCGCGGTCGCGCGGGCGGGTTCATGGGCGACCCGGACGTCATGGACACCTGGGCCACCTCCTCGCTCTCCCCGCAGATCGCCTCCGGCTGGGAACGCGACCAGGACCTGTTCGAGCGGGTCTTCCCGATGGACTTCCGCCCGCAGGGCCAGGACATCATCCGCACCTGGCTGTTCTCCACCGTGGTGCGCGCCCACTTCGAGAACGACAGCCTGCCCTGGAACACCACCGGCATCTCCGGCTGGATTCTGGACCCGGACCGCAAGAAGATGTCCAAGTCCAAGGGCAACGTCGTCACCCCGGTCGCGCTGCTGGAGAAGTACAGCTCCGACGCGGTCAGGTACTGGGCGGCCAGCGGCCGTCTGGGCACCGACACCGCCCTGGACGAGGGCCAGATGAAGATCGGCCGCCGCCTCTCCATCAAGATCCTCAACGCCAGCAAGTTCGTCATGTCGGTCGCCGGCGAGAACGCCACCACCGATCCGGCGCGGGTCACCGAGCCCCTGGACCGCGCCATGCTGGCCGCGCTGGCCGACGTGGTCGAGGAGGCCACCACGGCCTTCCGGTCCTACGACCACACCCGTGCCCTGGAACGCACCGAGCGCTTCTTCTGGGACTTCTGCGACGACTACCTGGAGCTCGTCAAGACCCGGGCCTACGACGCCGAGTCCGACGAGGGCGCATCCGCCCGCGCCGCGCTGCTCATCGCCCTGGGCGCGCTGCACAAGCTGTTCGCGCCCTTCGTCCCGTTCGTCACCGACGAGGTCTGGAGCTGGTGGCAGGAGGGTTCGGTGCACGCGCAGCGCTGGCCCGACGCCGCCGAGTACCGCACCGCGGCCGCCGGCGGCGACCCGGCCGTGCTGGCCGCCACCGCCGAGGTCCTGCGGGCGGTGCGCAAGGCCAAGTCCGAGGCCAAGCTGTCGATGCGCGCCGAGGTCGACCTCGTCCGCGTCCGCGGCAAGCAGGCCGAGGCCGCCAGCGCCGCCTCCGGCGACATCGCGGCCGCCGGGCGGGCCACCGGGGTCGACTTCGAGGCCACCGACGACGCGGAGCTGACCGTGGCGGTCACCCTCGCCGCGACCACCGAGTAGTCCGCGGCGAACACCCGGCCCGGGGGCGGGCCCGAACACGGTTCGGGCCCGCCCCCTCGTTACGGCACGCTGGACACCAAGGCAGCGCCCCGGGAGCGATAGGCTCGGCGAATGTGAGTACCTCATCCCTGGAGGACGGGCGGATGACCGTCGCGGTCCACCGTCTGGACCCCGACCTCCCCCTGCCCTCGTACGCCCACCCGGGTGACGCGGGCGCGGACCTGCACGCCGCGGTCGACGTCCGGCTCGAACCCGGGCGGCGCGCCACCGTCCCCACCGGCCTGGCCATCGCCCTGCCCGACGGCTACGCGGCCTTCGTCCACCCCAGGTCGGGGCTGGCCGCCCGGCACGGGGTCACGGTGGTCAACGCCCCCGGTACCGTCGACGCCGGATACCGGGGGGAGATCAGGGTGACCCTGCTCAACACCGACACCGACACCCCGGTCACCATCGCGCGCGGCGACCGGATCGCGCAGATGGTGATCCAGCGCGTGGAGCGGGCGGAGTTCGTCGAGACGGACACGCTCCCGGACTCGGTGCGCGGTGCGGGCGGTTTCGGTTCGACCGGGGGCCACGCCGCGCTGCGGTGAACGTCCCCTGACTCCCCGGTGTGATCCCGGGACCTACGGAAGAAGCGGAGAGGTGAAGGCGTGTTTGGACGCCGCCGCAAGAAGCGGGACCAAGAGACCGAGAGAGCCACGGAGGAGCAGGCCCGGCCGAAGCGGCGGGGAGCCGCCGGCGAGGTCTCCTTCGACAACGAGATCGAGCCGGTGCGAGCCTCCGCGGAGCCCGCCAAGGACGCCGACCAGTACCGGGCGACCGGGCCGTGGGACTCCACCGAGGACGCCCCCGAGGCCAGCCGGATGGACCTGGGCAGCATGCTCCTGCCGATGGAGCAGGGCACCGAGATCCAGGTGAACGTCGCCCAGGACAAGCAGAACAAGCAGAAGATCATCGGGGTCACCCTGGTGCGCGGCAAGACCGCGCTCCAGGTGCAGCCGTTCGCCGCGCCCAAGTCCTCCGGGCTCTGGGAGGAGATGCGTGAGGAGCTGCGCGAGCAGGTCACCAAGCAGGGCGGCAAGGCCGAGGACCACGACGGTACCTTCGGCCCCGAGCTCCAGGCGGTCATCCCCATCAAGGGGAAGAAGACCGACGACGGCCGACAGCTGGGCCAGCGGGTGCGCTTCATCGGTGTCGACGGCCCCCGCTGGGTGCTGCGCGGCGTGATCCGGGGCGAGGGCGCGAGCAAGCCCGAGGTGATGGCCGAGATCGAACAGGTCTTCGCCAACATCGTCGTGGTGCGCGGCGACCAGCCCGTTCCGCCCAGTGAACTGCTCCAGATCACGGTTCCCAAGCAGATCCAGGAGCAGATGGCGGCCGCCGCCCAGCAGCGCGCGGCCCAGCACGCCGCCCAGCACGGCAACGCGGGTGGTTCGCCCAACGGTTCGGCGGGCGGACCGCCCTCCGTTTCCTGAGGTTCCGGACCACCCGGCCTGTGGACAACCGAGTCCGGGGCGCGCCGTTCCGTAGTGTGGGTCACATGGCTCAGACGACGAAGAACAGCGCCCCCCGGCCGTTGCCCGAGGACTGGGGCCGCGCCCTGGCGGTGGTGGCCCATCCCGACGACCTGGAGTTCGGGGTCTCCTCCGCGATCCACCGCTGGACGGCGGGCGGCCGGGAGGTCGTGGAGTCCCTCGTGACCAGGGGCGAAGCCGGTATCGACACCCTGGACCCCGAGGCCTGCGCGCCCCTGCGGATGGCCGAGCAGCGGGCCTCGGCGGCGGCGGTGGGCGCGGCCGCCGTGGAGTTCCTGGACTTCCCGGACGGCACGCTGGAGTACGGGCTGCCGCTGCGCGCGGCACTGGCCGGGGTCATTCGCAGACACCGGCCCGACGTCATCGTCTCCATCAACTTCCGCGAGCGCTTCGGCGGGGGCGTCGGGTTCAACCACGCCGACCACCGGGTGCTGGGGCCCGCCCTGTTGGACGCGGTCCGTGACGCCGCCAACCGGTGGGTCTTCCCCGAACAGCTGGCTGAGGGGCTGGAGCCCTGGCGAGGTGTGCGCTTCGTCGCCTTCGGGGCGGCTCCGGACCCCACCCACTACGTGGAGCTCGGCGATGACGACCTGGCCGCGGGCATCGCGTCGCTGGACGCGCACGAGGTGTACCTGGCCAACCTGGACGGCTTCGACCAGCGCACCTTCCTGCGGGAGGGTGCCGAGCGCGCGGGGGAGTGGGCGGGAGTGCCCCTGGCCACCTCCTTCGAGGTCTTCGAGACCTGACCCGGCACCGCGCACGCGTGCGTCCGTCGCCTACGACACCGTGCGCGCTAGCTCCGTCCCGTCCGGTTCCGCGCACGCGTGCGTCCGTCTGGCTTCCCGGGCACGGATGGCGCGGACGGCCGCTACCGCTCCGCGCGCGTCAGCCGCGAGCGTGTTGGTAGAGGTGTCGCCGGTGGGCCACCGCGCCGCGCACGCGTGCGTCCGGCGGGGCGGACCGGGGAGGGTCGCGGGGCCGGGGACGCCGTGCGGTGTGACGCTCCCATGACCGGTCGACGGTAGGGCGACCCCGAACGGAGGCGTGCGCGGTGCGATGGTCCCATGGCGGACGGGGGCGCCCCCCCGGTGAGGCCGGACGGCGTGCCTCGAACGGTGAGTACGCGTTCGGCCCCCGGTCCGGCGCGAGAACGAGAGGGAGACTCATGAGCGGTGACGGCACGGTGGAACGGAGCGGGCGGGGCCGCCGGTCCGTTCGCGTCCTGTGGTGGACGCTGGCGGTGTTCGTGGCCCTGCTCCTGGTGGCGCTCACGGCCTTCGCGGTGTGGGCGCTCACCCCGTACCGGGCAGAACCGGGGCCGCTGGCCCGGGCCGAGCGGGACCCCGCCGTGGTCGTCGAGAGGCTCTCCGACGGTGTACTGATCTCCCCGGCCGGAGAGGCCTCGGGAACGGGGGTGGTCTTCTACCCCGGCGCGCGGGTCGAGGCCGACGCCTACGTCGCCTCCTGGGTGCCGGTGGTGGCCGAGAGCGGCGCCACCGTGGTCATCCCGGACCTGCGCCTCAACCTCGCCCTGCTGGACTCCGCACGGGCCGAGAGCGCGGTGGAGGCCGCCCCGGAGGCCACCGAGTGGTACCTGGGGGGCCACTCCATGGGCGGAGCCTTCGCCGCCCTGCACGTGGGCTCGGGGAACGGCGACACCGAGTGGCAAGGGCTGGTCCTGTGGGCCACCTACGCCGTCGAGAGCGCGGGTCTGGCCGAGCGCGACGACCTCGAGGTGCTGTCGGTGGCGGGCGGCCGCGACGGGATTCTTCCCCCGGAGGAGGTCGCCGAGCACAGACCCCACCTGCCCGAGGACGCCCGCACCGAGGTCGTCGAGGGCATGAACCACGCCCAGTTCGGCGCCTACGGCGCCCAGTCGGGGGACGCCGAACCGGAGCTGGACGACGAGCGGGCGCACGAGGCCGTCGCCGGGGTCACCGCCGCGTTCCTCCTGGGCGGCTGACCCCGGCGGCGCTCACCGCGCCGGGCCCGGGTCCACGGGGTCGGTGATCCGGCCCGTGAACAGGAGCGCCCCCCGGCGGCGCAGCACGAAGAGGAAGGGCTGGTCCACGCGCAACTCCAGAGGCGGCGGGGGCACGGCGGCCGACATGAGCATGACGGCGGCGGTGGCGGCCGCCCCCTCGGCCCCCTTCTCGTCCACGCTCAACACGGCCTGGTGCACGATGGCGTTGACCTTCAGGGGCTCGTCGCCGATCCCGCCGAAGTCGGCCGCGTCGGTGGCCAGGGTGCGCACCCGGGAGGGGGTGGCGGCGAGGGGGTCCAGCAGCGCGGTGTCGGTCTCCACGGCGAAGCGGGGCAGGGTCAGGCTCACCTGTTCCTTGCGACGCGCCCGGTACAGCCCGCGCAGCACCTTCGGGGTGAGCGTCGGCAGCGGCGTGCGCCGACTACCGGGGGAGTCCGGGACGATCACGTCCAGGGCCAGCCCGTGCTCCCCCTCCAGGGTGACCATGCGCAGACCCGCGTGGACCGCGTGGTCCATGGGTCCGGTGCGCTCCATCGCGGGGACTGGGTGCGTGCGGTCGGGTGCGTGGAAGTCGCGCTCACGGGTCAGGGCGGCGTCGAAGGGGTGGGCCCACACCATCCGCACCCACAGGGCGTTGACCAGCAGCATGCGCACGTCGGGGTGGACGGTGCCGGGGGCCAGCAGTTCGGGAACCAGACCCCGGGTGACCTCCGAGACCCGGGCGTTGACATCGACGCGTACGCCCTCGGCGTCGCCCCGGAAGTCGACCCGGTCCACCTCGGCGCCGGGGCGGGCCCGGACGTGCTCCTCGAAGTCCGCGCGCAGCGCCAGCCCGGCGGGGACGTACAGGCCGTTCAGGGCGGCCAGGTCCACCCCTCCCGTTTCGGTGACGGCGGAGTCCAGGACCGCCAGGTGGTGCCGGGGGTCGCCGGTCACGGAGGCGACCAGATCCACCAGTTCCCTCCTGGTGTCCCCGCCGGCTCCGGTGGCCAGCAGACCGAGCACGGCGCCGACCGAGTACGGGGACCACACGTGGGAGGCCCCCTCACCGACCAGTTCGGGGTCCAGGGCGAGGGCGAAGCGGAGGTGCTCCTCGTCGGGTTCTTCCTGCCGGGTGGTCATCGGGCGACTCCTCACGAGAGCGGGTGGGCCGCCAGCGTACGGAAGGGGCGCGGCCGGAGGCCAGGGGACGGGGTGAGAACGAGCACGCCGCAACACCTGACAAAGCCGGGCAAGCCCGTTCGGGTGCGGCGTTCGGCGGCCGCGAACGCCACTCCCCGGCTGTGACAGGTCGCATAGGGTGGTGCATCATGGCTGGCGGCCGTACAGGCCGCGCGGCGACACCGGAGCGGGAGCGGGATGACTGAGCAGCAGCGGGCCTCCGAAGAGGCGGCCCAGGCGCAGGCCGAGGATCGGGCCCAGGAGAGGGCGCCGACGCCCGCCGTCACCGAGGGCACGGTCGAGGCCCTGGTCCGGACCAAGCTCGCCGAGGCTCTGGGCGGCAAGCGCGGCATGGTCGAGACGGCCGTCCCCACCCTCACCTTCACGATCTCCTACATCCTGGGTGAGGACCTGCGGCTGTCGATCATGCTCGGGGTCGGGGCGGCCCTGCTCCTGGGCGTGGTCCGGCTGGTGCAGCGTTCCTCGTTGCAGTACGTCTTCACCAGCCTCTTCGGTATCGGCCTGGCGGCGGTCTTCGCGATGCGCAGCGGCAACGCCGAGGACGCCTTCCTGCCGGGGATCATCTACAACGCGGTCTACGCGGTGGTGCTGAGCCTGTCGGTCCTGGTCCGCTGGCCGGTGATCGGTCTCATGATCGGCCCGTTCATCGGGAACCGGGAGGACTTCACCTCCTGGCGCCAGAACCCGGCCGTGGTCACGCTCGCCTCCCGGCTCACCTGGCTGCTGGTGCTCCCGTGCGTGATCCGTGTCCTGGTGCAGTACCCGCTCTGGCTCGCCGAGACCAACGACTGGGCCAACACCTTCGCCCTGTTGGGTCTGTCCAAGGTGGCGATGGGTTGGCCGCTCCAGGTGGCGGCCTTCGCGGGCATGGTGTGGGTGCTGGCGCGCGGCCGCACCCCGCTGGAGGCCGAGGAGGCCGACGCGTCCGAGGAGCGCTGAACGGCGGGAACGCCGGGAGCGGACGGCGGCCTGGCTCGGCCGCCGCCGTGGCGCCGGTCAGTCCCCGGTCTGGTCAGCGCCGGTGTCCTCCTCGTCCACGACCCGCTCCAGGAGCTCCTCCAGGAGCCCCAGCGCGTCCGGCTCGGCCAGGAACACCACGGTGTTGCCCACGGACAGGACCTGATCCGGGGAGGGCGGGCGCACCCCGCCGGGTCCGACCACCGCGACCAGGGCCACCCCCTCGGGCAGCTCGGCGGTGAGGTCGCTCTCGGGGCGTCCCTCGAACGGGCTCGCCGCGTGCAGCACCGACTCGGCGATCTCGGCGCCGGGGAGCGGTGGCAGGCCTCCCTCGTCGGCGTAGACCTCCTCCTCACCCGCTCCCTCGACCAGGTCGGCGATCAGACGCGGCGGGGAGACCGCCAGGTCCACGCCCCAGGAGTCGTCGAACAGCCACTCGTTGGCCGGGTCGTTGATCCGGGCGATGACCTGGTCCACGGAGAACTCGGTCTTGGCGAGCAGCGACACGACCAGGTTGACCTTGTCGTCACTGCTGGCCGCGATGACCACGTCGAAGTCGCCCAGGCGCGCGTCCTCCAGGGTGGACAGCTCGCAGGCGTCGGCGAGCAGCCACTCCACCTGGGGGAGGTCGTCGACCCCGATGGCCCGGGTGTCCCGGTCGATCAGCAGGACGTCGTGCCCGTTGCCCGCCAGCTCCGTGGCGATGGAGCGGCCCACGCTCCCGGCTCCCGCGATGGCGATCCGCATCTCACCCACGCCCCGTCTCGTCCTCGTGCCGCCCGAGCAGACGCTGGGACAGGTCGGCCATGTCCCGGGAGTGTCCCACCACGTGCAGCACGTCGCCCTCCGCGATGGTCTCCTCCGAACGCGCCAGCACGATGCGCCCCTGTCGGACCAGGTACACCACGCGCAGCCGGAAGTCGTCCTCCAGCTCGGAGAGGCCGCGCCCCACCCAGCGATCCGGTGGTGTCAGCTCGTTCATGGCGAGGCTTCCCGAGGCGTCCTGCCACTCGGGGGCGGTGCCGAGCCGGTCGTCCCCGGGCACCAGCCGACGCAGGATGGCGTCGGCGGTCCAACGGACCGTCGCCACGGTGGGGATGCCCAGGCGCTGGTACACCTCCGCGCGGCGGGGGTCGTAGATGCGGGCCACCACGGCGCCGACCCCGAAGGCCTCGCGGGCCACCCGGGCCGCGATGATGTTGGAGTTGTCGCCGTTGCTGACGGCGGCGAACGCGGAGGCGCGTTCGATACCCGCGCTGACCAGGACCTCCCGGTCGTGGCCCGCGCCGCGCACCGTGTGTTTGGCCACGGTGCTGCGCAGGCGGCGGAACGCCTCCGGGTCCTGGTCGATCACCGCCACCGAGTGACCCAGGTCCACCAGGGTGTGCGCCAGCGTGGACCCCACGCGGCCGCACCCCATGATCACGATGTGCACCTCGTCCGTACCCCCGTCGGATAGCCGTCCGCCCTCGGGACACGGGCAGACCCGCGTGCCCCGGCGTTCCCACCTTGGCACACAACGCTCCGGACCGCGTGACCACCCCGGCCGCGTCGTGCTCGCGTACCAGCGCGGGGACTACCCCGGGGCCGGTAGATTGGGGTCGGTTGGTGGCTGTGCGCGCAGGGTCACCCGGAACACGACCCGACCAGCGAAGGACACCGCCATGACCCGTGTGGGCACCGAGATCGAACTGACCGTGGACGACGTCGCCCACGGGGGATGGTGCGTGGGCCGACTGGACGACCAGGTCGTCTTCGTCCGTCACGCCCTGCCTGGCGAGCGCGTCCGGGTGCGCGTCACCGAACGGACCACCCGCTTCCTGAGGGGCGAGGCCGTCGAGGTCCTCACCGCCTCCCCGGACCGGGTGGAGGCCCCGTGCGCCTTCGCCGGGCCCGGCATGTGCGGGGGCTGCGACTGGCAGCACGCCACCCTGGAGTCCCAGCGCCGGATGAAGGCCAAGGTCGTCGCCGACCAGCTCAGCCGGATCGCGGGTATCGACCGCGACGTGGTGGTCGAGGAGCTGCCCGGAACCCCGGACGGCCTCGGCTGGCGCACCCGGGTGCGGTTCTCGGTGGACGAGGACGGCCACGCCGGTCTGCGCCGCCACCGCTCCCACGACATCGAGCCGGTCGACCAGTGCCTGATCGCCCACCCGGGTGTGCGCGAACTCGGCGTGACCGAGGTCAAGTGGGAGGACATCCGGGAGGTCGAGGCGGTCGCCTCGGCCACCCGCGCCGACCGCGCGGTCGTGGTCACCCCCACCACCGCGAAGCTCGGCACGCTGCCCGAACTCAAGGCCTCCAGCGCCGTGCTGCGGCGGTTCAAGGGCGGCCGGGTGCAGTCCGTGCGCGGCCGCAAGGGCGTGCGCGAGAACGTGGCCGGTCGCGAGTACCGGGTGGGGGCCGGTGGTTTCTGGCAGGTGCACCCCGCCGCCGGCGAGACCCTCAGCGCCGCCGTCCTGGACGGTCTGGAGCCCCGCGAGGGCGAGACCGCCCTGGACCTGTACTGCGGAGCGGGCCTGTTCACGGGCGCGTTGGCCGAGGCGGTCGGTCCCGAGGGGCGGGTCATGGGTGTGGAGAACGGTGAGAACGCCGTCCGCGACGCCCAGTACAACCTCAAGGAGCTGCCGCAGGTGCGGATCGAGCGCGCCGACGTGGCCAAGCAGATGCGTGAGTGGGCCGACGTGCGCGCCGACGTCGTGGCGTTGGACCCGCCGCGCGCGGGCGCCGGTGTCGAGGTGGTCCGCAAGGTGGCGGGTATGAAGCCGCGCCGGATCGCCTACGTCTCGTGCGACCCGGCGACCCTGGCCCGTGACCTCGCGGAGTTCGACCGGGCCGGGTACCGTCTGGCGGGCCTGCGCGCCTTCGACGCCTTCCCGATGACCCATCACGTGGAGTGCCTGGCGGTCCTGGAGCCGGTGAAGCTGGCCCGTCGCCACCGGGAGGCGGAGCAGGACCAGCACGCGTGACGAGGGGCCCGACACCCGCCGTACTGGTCCCGGGCTACCAGCGTGTGGCCGAGATCGGGCTCCAGCTGATCGACGCGCTCAAGGTCGCCCACAACGA